>CAJPTS010000118.1 GCA_905373625.1 Bacteroidia bacterium | reverse complement strand
TTCATGTACAGATCTAAAAAGCCTTTCATTCTCTAAACCTCCTATTTTTAGTGATTATTTTCTAAACAAACGGACTAATTCGCCAACCCAGAGTACCAGCGAGGTAGCACAAAAAATAATAGCCCAGTCTACCGCTTTGAGTGGAACTATGCCAAAGAGACTCCCAGCAAAAGTAACTATTACGAATTGCCCTAGCAATATAATCCCCCCTACTGCGAGAAAACCCTTGCTCTCGCGGAGAGCGAAAAATGCGGAACGACCGCTTAAAAATGCCTTTGCATTAAACATATTCCAAAACTGTAGCGATACAAAAGTAGTAAAGAATAGGGATAATTCATATGGAGAAAGAGTCCCCTCTGAAAAATTGCAGAAATTACTTACAAAGATAGCGAAGTCAAACTGCGTTAATGAAGTAAGATCTGTGTGCTTAAAATACTGTACGAGCCCCAAAAGGAGTATCACAAAGAGAAGCCCTACACCGAGGATATTATGTGCCATGGCGCGCGTGATAATATGCGCCGCAGGATCGCGTGGTTTATCTCGCATTACTCGCTCATTTGGGGGCAAGGATGCTAATGCCATAGCCGCAAAAGTATCCATAATCAGGTTCACCCATAGCATCTGTGTAACAGTGAGCGGAGACTCTGTGCCAAGGAATGCGCCGAGCAGTACTATAAGACATGCGGCTACATTTATCGTCATCTGAAACAGAATAAACCGTTGGATATTCTGATAGAGTGAACGCCCCCACATTACCGCGCGAGTAATACTCGTAAAGGAGTTGTCTAAGATCGTGATATCGCTTGCTTCTTTTGCTACCGAAGTCCCATCGCCCATAGATAGCCCTACTTGTGCGGCATTGAGTGCAGGCGCATCGTTCGTGCCGTCTCCTGTAACGGCTACAACTTGAGATTTTTGTTGTAGGAGTTGAACCAAACGTTGCTTATCGCTTGGGCGAGCACGCGACATAATCTTTAGGTCTAAGATACGCTCGAGTAACTCGGCATCGCTCATAGCGGCAAACTGCGTCCCCGTCATTTGGTTAGCCTCTGGTTCATTGTCTCGCCACAGTCCCACCTGCCTCCCTATCTCTTTTGCAGTACCAGGCGTATCGCCTGTCACAATTTTCACATCTATACCTGCCGCTAGGCACTCTTTTACGGCCGCGGGCACATCTGCACGTATCGGGTCAGAAATAGCAATGATGCCCATCAATGTGAGTTGTACTCCGTTCAAGCGTCCATCTTTAATATATTCGCTTGTATCCCCGTCTTCTAAGACTTGGTATGCCAACCCGAGGGTACGCATTGCTTTGTTTTGGTAGACAAGGAGGTCTGAAAACAACTCTTCTTTAGCTAGAGGTAAATGGGGGCAAAAGTCCAACAAATATTCTGGTGCTCCCTTCGCATACAGAACTCGCTTACCCACTACCGCCGACTGTACTATTGTAGCCATGTACTTGCGCTCTGTAGAGAATGTAAGCTGCTCAATGAGCGGAGCGGCATCGCGTAGGGCTTCATAATCTGCTCCTTTGTCATGCAACCAAAGTAAAAGCGCTCCTTCCGTGGGATTACCCAATGCTTCTATTCGGTTTGGATTGGAAAAATCGAGAAAAGCAGTGGTATTTACCGCAATTCCTTCTTGGATGTGAGCGTTTATCTGTCCTTCGTTGAAAAACTTAGTCTCGTAAACACGCATCTGATTCTGCGTGAGCGTACCCGTTTTATCGGTACAAATAACGGTGGTAGCGCCCATTGTCTCACACGCGTGCATTTTACGTACGAGGTTATTTGTGGAGAGCATACGTTTCATACTCAGCGCAAGACTGAAAGTAACACTCATGGCAAGCCCTTCGGGGACAGCGACCACAATCACGGTTACAGCGATCATGGCAGTCTGTAGTAAGTACGCTCCGAAGAGTATCCAGTCACTAACCACAAAGCCGCCCGCTGCGTGGAAATAGGTAAGGAGACGTCCTACGAATATGAGTGCTGCCAGTATGTATGAAACCTTAGTAATTAGCGCAGAGAGACGATCAAGCTGTTTATTCAGAGGAGTTTTTACCGAGTTATCTATTTGTGCACCTTCGTACACCTTTCCGTATTCAGTCGCATCGCCCACAGATAGTACGCGCATAATACCATGCCCATCGACCACAGATGTACCTTTAAGCACGTGATTTGTGGGATAGGTAGCTTGCGCATCAAATTCTTCTGATTCGGTACTCTTCTTAACCACGGGCTCACCAGTCAGTGTAGATTCGTTGATTTGGAGGGATACGGCTTCAATAAGCTCGCCGTCAGCGGGTACTTCTTCGCCTGTGCTGAGTACTACGATATCATCCACCACCACTTCTCGTTTAGCGACCTCGTGAATACTCCCGTTGCGAATGACCTTGACCGCCGTATCGTCATTTACTTGGTTGAGGACTTCAAATTTCTTATTGGCGCTCACCTCAAAGAAAAAGCCTACTGTCGTAGCAAGTAAGACGGCGAGCAGTATGCCTGCAGGTTCTAAAAAGGCACTGACATCGCTCTCGCCCACACTGTATTCGTAGAATGCAACTCCTGTGGAAAGTAACAAGGCCACCAAAAGTATAATAATAATCGGGTCTGTAAACTTCGCCAGATATTGTATCCAGAGAGGAGTACGTTTCGGAGGGGTAAGCACATTCTCACCGTATTTTTCGCGGCTAACTGCCACCTCTTGTTCAGTCAGCCCTGTGTAGTGATGTGTTTGTGTCATTCTGTTTTTCAATCTCTTTTGCGTTATACGTGGCGCAATCTTAGTTGTTTGCAAACGTGCTTCGTCTCTGCATCTGTTTATACTCCACAAAGCTAAACAATTAGAAGGGGAATGCGCACTATAAAACTTACCAAGTGTAACGTATACAATTTTCAAACCACAAAAAGCTACTATCTCGTACAAGTATTGCAAGCAAACGAGGTAACCTCAGTAAGAAGTGATAGCTACCTTAACGTATACAACTTTAGAATGACAGCAACTAGATTGATACAACTAGATTATATTTGTGTGAGTTGAAATGTTGATTAGCACAAAGTTGAGATGGACTTCCTACTCGTTGTAATTTCAGACAACTGAACGGAGAGTTGTATTAAAGGTATGACGCCAGCAAAATAAATACATAATGCCAAGTATAACAATTAGATATGTAGGTCCTCTGAAGGAAGTTCACTTAGAGATTAAACGTATCAATGTGTTCATGGGACCACAATCTACGGGTAAAAGTACCATTGCCAAGATTATCTCTCAAGCATTGTGGGCAGAAAAAAAATTCATCACAATGGGCGAGGAATATGATTTTTACCAAGGCTTATTGGATTTCCACAACATGGATAAAAACTATTTTAGTAATCCTGATGCTGAAATAGTCTATGAAAGCCCGTGGTGTGTAATTAGTATGAAATATGAAACAGGGAAACGCACACCTAAAACAGTATACGAAAAGAAAAAGAATAAGGAGCTTTATCGCAACGCAAAGATTGAGTATATACCTGCCGAGCGAAATTTTGTAGCAAGCATTGCGAACATTAGTAAATACGCAGAGACTTACAATAGTACGGTTGGCTTTCTACATGACTGGCATGCAGCAAAATCTTCGTATCAGCGAAGGAACAACTTTGAAGTAGATCTACCTGACTTATCATTTTCATATCGTTATAAAGAAAGTGAGGAACGGGATATAATCCGAGTTGCAGACAATGAGGTAGCTCTTCAGGCAGGATCTAGTGGGCAACAATCTTTGCTTCCTCTCTTGCTGGTCTCAGAGGCGGTTATGGTGTCTGTTTACCATACAGAACGCAACTATAGTCCTGATGAGATTAGACATATGAAAAAGCTAGCACCCGACCTAGCGTACACCGTAGATGAACTCGCTGAAAGAGGGAAAAAGACCAGAATAAAGACTATGGAAAAGAGACGAAATGAGCTATGGGAGAAGCTTGGTTATCAAGCAGACTATGGCTGTACGCATCTTATAGTAGAAGAGCCAGAACAGAATCTGTACCCCTCTACCCAAAGAGGGCTGCTAAAACACCTCGTATCCTACCTATCTCAGGATACGAAGCATCAACATACACTTATCATCACAACTCATAGTCCCTATATTTTGTATGCCTTAAATAATTGCATATTGGCAGGATTGGTTGAGGAAAAGAATAGCGCTGCTATCGAGAAACTTTCAGACACAACAAGAATTAACCCCGCCGAGGTGGGACTTTGGTTGCTTAAAAATGGGAAGATTGAATCTCTACAGCATTCTGACACGAGCTTGTTGACGCAAGATTTTTTCAACATTGAGTTCCAAAAGAATCATGAAGAGATGTTCCAACTCCTAAAACTACTTCCTAATGAAAACATCACTGGAAAACCTGAAGGTAAGTAGTAATTGGCAACAACATCCACCTTCCTCCATCTGGTGGATTATAGATTGGGATGGAGCGTATTTTACGAAGCATAACGAACTCATTCCGCCTCGAACAGGAGGATGCCGTGTATATACTAGTATGCCGAAAAACATATCTCTATTATATGCAGTCAAAATAGATTCTAACGAACCTCAGGAAATAATTTCTTTAGGTTTAAAACGCAATGCTTAGGGCTCTAAGCAAGGCATCGGGCAATGTGATGCAATATTATTCCCCACTTCAGACAATACGGGAGATGCGTTATTATTAGTCGAAATAAAGTACAGCAGCAATGCTGACTCTTGGCAAAGATATAAAGAGCACGCTCTCAAGCAGATAACAGATACAGTCTTTCAGCTATCTAAGAATGAATGTCCTATTGAAGAACGAAATCTCTTTGGTTTGATTAGTTGTCCGTTGCTTGATACTATCGGAGCCACAGCATTTTCTCCTGAAGAACTTATGAATGTATTTGCTCAATATAAATTGCAAATTCATATGGGTAATACTGCAACTTTCCAAGATACTCAAAACATAACATTCTGAGAATATCGCAAAATTAGCCTTTACCACGAGCCATCTTTTCAAGCTTAACAAGCCATTTCCTTTAAAATCTCCTCTGAAACCTTCCCAGCGGAAGGTTATTTCGTATGCATCATTTTACCCCATTTCGATACAATAGGAGACAACTCTGGTATTTTCAGACAAAGCATCCGTTATTGTAATCTATGAATCGTCAAGGGAACATTGAGGAAAATTATCCCCAATTCCGAAGAAACACCCCTAAAAGGTAAAGTCAATTACCACTATTTCGCTGTCTGTACCTATTCTGAAGGGTGGTCCCCACAAGCCTAATCCCGAAGATACGTATAGGTGCGTGGAATTGCTTAGCTGATAACCGTAGTCTTGTTTGTATACTAACGCGGTGACGTAATTGAGCGGCCAAATTTGCCCTTTGTGGGTGTGCCCGAAAAAGGAGAAGCTTGCGCGCCCAGTATTTACCATTTGCTCCACCTCGTCATTGGCGGGTTGGTGATCTAGAACAAAGACTGGCGTTGCCGTGTCTGTTTGTGCAAGTAGGTCTGTAATTGATTGACGTGTGGGATTACTCCTGTCATCACGCCCCACGATCTGTACTCCGTTGGGCAATTTTATTACACTATCTCGTAGCAGTGTAATATTTGTGCTTCTGATAAACTGCGTGGCAGCCTCGCGCCCACTGATATATTCGTGATTTCCTAGCACCGTATAAACGCCAAGTGGAGCGCTCAGCTTATTGAGCTCCTCCTGCATTTTTTCTTCCCAAAGGGGTCGCACAGACATATCTATCAGATCTCCCCCAATGAGAATGAGATCAGGCTTTTGCTCATTGATGAGTGAGATATATTTCTTGAGCATGCTTTTATTGATGCCGTAGCCTAAATGTACATCGCTAATGGCAACTACACGCATCCTGTTTGCAGGATCTGCCTGTTCTGTAAGCG
>CAJPTS010000117.1 GCA_905373625.1 Bacteroidia bacterium | reverse complement strand
TTCAATGGGTTCTAGATTTACCTCCCACTGCACATCTTCGTGACTTCGGAAGAGCCAGATGGAATGCTCTATTGCTTTGGCTATGGAGGTTTGCTGCGCATTGCCCAGTGTAAGCGTAGCATAGCGTGTAAATGTGTCAGCCGTTTCTGCAAGCGAATCTATCTGCGCCTCAAGCATCTCGGCATATTTGAGGAAGCGCTGATCCCAATCTTCGCAATCCGTTTTTTTCAAATAGACCAAATGCTGCACCCCTAATTTCATGGGCGTGAGGGGGTTCTTAATGTCGTGCGCTATTTGTCGTGCCATCTCCTTCCACGCGGACTCTCTTTCACTTTCGCGGAGCTTTGCTGCTTTTTCTTGTATATCGCTCACCATCCTATTGTAGGTGGTAATGAGCATTCCTATTTCGTCCCTGCTTTTATAATCTATGGGGATGCCAGGATTTGTAATCGAAGTTTGTTCTAGTGCATAACGAATACGGTGCAGATAACGCGTAATCCGATTTGTGAACTGCGACATGACAAGTATCTTCAGCGTGGTAAAGAGCAGGAAGATGTTTAGTATGAGAGAGGCTATATGTATATACTGAGCTTGCTCCAGTTGCGGGTTTGGGAAATAAGGGACATTAGCATACCCCATGAGCATCCCATTGTAAAATAGAGGAGCGTAAATAGACGTGTAATGCATATCTCCGATACACTCGCTTTGTACACACTGCGAGGCGCTTTGATGTCGTAACCGATTCCATGCAAGCCCATGAATACGCGTTCCCAACAGTTGCTGCTCATAAATGGCAGGTCTCGAGCTACCCAAGAGCCACCCCTCGGCGTCGTATAGATTGATATCACAGTAGAGGCGATTAGACATGGAGGCGAGCTTCCAATTGACATACGCCGTATCGTGCAATTGGTTAAGAAGCGTGGGCATCCATGCCTCGAGCTCATTCTGTATCACTGCTATGTGCTCTCGCAAACGAGCCACTCCGTCCAAGCGCAGACTATTGCGAAGAACGTACTGTATACCAAAGATGCTCAGCGGAATGTACAAGAGAATGGTGTATAAGATGATTCGTTGAATGCGTCCTGCTAAACCATTTGTAAAGAAAGCAAAAACGGGGAGTATGCGCGCTGCGTATAAGATTAAGTTGAAGACTATTAAGAAGACCAAGATAAGGTAGGCTACTCCGCCAGCAATTTCTAGGTTATTAAGTTGTGGTTTTGATACCACGACAAACGTATTTTTATCTACGAGTTTTACGAAATGCGAGTATCTGTCGTAATCGAAGAGATGTTTATCCTTCGGCGTATAATAATCGGCGAGCACGCGTACGGGGTAATGATAATCGCCCGACTGTGCTAGTAGCTTCTGATTCTGAAAGAGCGCCGTAGAATAGGTTGTATGATGAATAGGACGTGCGTATTTCCGATCAATTAGCAGATCTGGATAGCCCCAATAGTAGTAAGGTAATTTGGAATCGAGTTCGAGGTAGAGGGTAGAATATTTGTCGTAGACAGTCCCAAAATTGAAGATCCCGATGTAGCTTATCCGTCCGTTCTTGTTCGCCAAAAAATAGAAGTTAGTACCTGCGATCTGAGTACCATAATCATGTATCATGTGTGAGAAGAACTCCTGACAATTATTCTTTTTGCCAGTGGAGGTGATCAGGATCTCGGTTTCTCGGAAGCAGAAAGTAAGTTGGAAGTCATATTCTAGCAAGTAGTCGCGGTGATAACGTCGTTTGAAATGCTTGTTCAGCGCAATAATATCGGGTTTGTACTGATTAACGATGTCTCTCAACTCTTCGTCTTTTTTAATTTGTTCCGAGAGGCGTACAAAGAGGAACTCGAGGACGTGATCGTGTTCATTGCCAAGCGAGTTTGCAATTTGCGTACGGATGTTAATATCTTTCTCTCGGTCAGTGTGATGCAAAATTTCGCAGACGGGAAGGGCATAAAGAATGGCCAATACAATGTAAAAACCTGTAAAGAGTGGTCGCGTTTTTGTGCGCGCTATAAAATACTGTATTACGGGGATCTGCGGCACAAAGACAAGTAACCCGAGGAGAGCATGTGTGCCCAAAAGCAGGTAATGCACACTTGCCGCGACGGCGAGGAGTATAGTCCAAACAATGATGCGGACTTTCCACGTAAACGGTTGTAAAAGCCTGATGACGATGATTGTGGCCAGTGCAAGGAGTGCACAAAGTATAGCTAGACTTACAAAAGCACTGAGGGCGTAAACTGACAGATTAGCAAAACTGTAGGGCGTGAGAGGTATTGTTGCATTATTCACAAGCTGAAGAGACAGTGTAACGAGTGCTAGTAAAAGCAGCATGATCACTAGCAACCACGCGCCGCACCAATATATATGACGCGTCGGTTCTGTCTCATTAGTTTTAGGTAAGGGGGTTAGGTAGCGCAACTGCAAGATTATCACCATCCCCCCAACTACGTAAAGAAATAGGTCGCCTAAAGAGGACACAAGATTGGAGATGGCAAAGAGTTCAGGATTGAAAAAATCGCCCAACTCGCCTACTAACCACCCGTAGTATTTACAAAGAAATAGCAGCGCTAATGCTACCGCAGTACCAATGAAAAAGAATAATTTGTTCTTTCGGGGAAAGAAAGTAGGCAAAAGTAAGAGGGTGCTAAAAAGGAGGGCAAAGCCAAAAAATATACGGTTTCCGCTTCTTTCTCTCTCCAAGCGCTCGCTCTGCGAAAAAATTGCTGGCGCTTCTTTGGCTAAGGTAGGCACACGCTCCCCGTACAAGAAGGAGAGCGAAGAATCCCATGTACTCTCGAGGTAACGGTTTTGCACCAGATAATCGCTACGCAGGTAGGCAAGTACGGCACTCTGATAGTCTCCTTTTGTATACATCTCAAAGTAGTACCATATGCCATAGAGCCATATATAGCCCTTATCTTTCTTCTTTAATTCCCCCCAATCGTTCGGTCCGTAACGGTAAGACCAAACAATGATACTATCGCGGCGTGCCACGAGTATTTCGAGTCGCTGGTCTCGTATCTGTGGCAGTATTTCCTCCTCGTAATAGGAAATGCCAGCAAAGGGCGAGACTCGTTGCATGTAATCTCCACATTGGTCAATGAGCGCCTTCCCTTTTGCAATACGCTCGTTTATTACCTCATGAAAGCGAGCCACGATGGCGCTATCATCGTCTGAACCGACTACCGGGTGCGAGAGTACGCGGGACTGTAAGCCACTCAAGAAGAGCCAAAGCCCGAGGAGTAGCAGTCCGCCTCCCAGCATTCGCCAGTATATTAAGCGCTTCTGTTTAACGTGTGCGCAGACCGAAAGCTTAAGAAGAGACAAGCGCTCCAACTTCTTTCTAATCATGGTGGTAAGGTTCGCCTCGGAGTATCGTAAATATGCGGTAGAGTTGCTCTAGGAAGATAAGACGCACTATTTGATGCGAAAAGGTAAGCTGCGACAGTGACAGTTGGTTTGGGAACGCTTTTCTAACCTCGTCCGAGAAGCCATATGCCCCGCCAATGACAAATGCTATACGCGAAGCTCCTTGAAGCGTAAAGTTATTTACCAACGTGGCAAATGCACGTGAGGTGTATTCTTTCCCGTGCTCGTCGAGGAGCACTACTCGATCATAGCCTTTTAGCACTTCCATGAATTGAATACCCTCGCGCTTCACAAGTTCCTCTGTAGATAGGCTTGCTGCATTGCGTACGGGCGGGAGCACGCGCAGCTCAAACTTACAGTAGTGTACGAGACGCGAGGCATAATCTTTTAACCCCTCCTCTATATACGGAAGTGTTGTCTTCCCCAATAAAACCACGTCTACCCTCAGCATAGTACAGCAAATGTACAAGAAGTAACGAATAGAACGGCAATATATCTCCTGACGGAGTTCAAAGTTCAAAGTTCGCGACAAGCGCGTAAACAAAGACGAAAGAACACCACGCGAAGCGAATAACATCTGGGGTTTACTTTGAACTTAGTACTTCGTACCTAGTACCTGTTTAAGCTTTGAACCTCGTACTTAGTACCTAAATAAAATGTTGCACGCAACGCCCAGTTCGTAAAGGTGTGTATTCGCAGTGGGTAGCAGGCCCCCCCCACAGAAAACATTATTTCGTGTCTTTATGTACATTTGAACGTACAAAGGCAAGAATATTATGGAACAATACAACGCCCTGCAAGAAGAGGAATTAAAAATTCGTATAGCCGAACAGTTCTTTGCTGCCTATGATTGTGGCAACAGAATCGGCAAAATAGACTTCTGCGTTACCCAAATACAAGACGCAAAGCATCCTACAGAGGGACGAGAAACGGTTTCGTTGCTTTGGGCGGAAGCTAAGCGTGGCGTAGTTTCCGACCTTTACAAACCGCTTGTGCAACTTATTCTGACCATTGGTAAGGCGCGCACGTTTGAAACGTATCTGCCGCCACCATTTCTTGCGGCATTTGATGCTGAGAAGATTGCCTTCATTCCTTATAGGAATATTCTGCCCTTTTTCGCGCTAAACGACTTCAACTGGAATATTACCCCGTCTGACGACAGTTCACGCGAATTTGGGCTATTGTACGGCGCTGTAAAGGATACTTTGGAGCGTACCTCGTACATCTTTTACTACGATGTGCACGAAACTGAGCTGTGGGAGTTTATAAAGCAGCACGTTAAAGTTCCAAACAAACCTTTACCACGTGTAACAAATCATAGAGAACGCAAAGGGTCATTCTTTACCCCACAAATATGGGTGGAACTTTCCCAGCAGTATTTGGAACAGGTGTTGGGAGACGATTGGCATGAGGAATACACGATTTGGGATTGTGCTGCTGGCACTGGGAATTTACTTAACGGGCTTACAAACAAATACAACATTTGGGCTTCGACACTAGACCAGCAGGACGTGGATGTGATGAAAGATCGCATCAAGAATGGCGCAAACCTGTTGGAGAGCCACGTCTTTCAGTTTGATTTCTTGAATGATCCGTTTACGAAACTTCCTGTCCCGCTACAGACCATAATAAATGATCCCGCAAAGCGCCGCAAGCTACTTATTTATATCAATCCGCCATACGCAGAAGCTGGGAATGTGCGGACGTTACAGCGAACGGGTGAAAATAAGAAGCGCGTAACAAAAGGTAGTACAATACACGAACGCTATTTGCCCCTGATAGGGAGTGCAGCCAATGAGCTGTTTGCACTCTTCTTAATGCGTGTATGTACAGAACTAAAGGGGGCTATTTTAGGGCAATTCTCCAAATTAAAAGTACTTCAAGCTTCTAATTTCCAGCTCTTCCGAAACGAATTTCATGCTGCGCTTAAAAGCCTTTTTCTCATTCCTGCACATACTTTTGACAATGTAAATGGGACGTTCCCTATCGGCTTCTTTATATGGGACACCGCCCAAGAGCAAACGTTTGAAAGAATTACTGCAGACATCTATTACCATTCTAAAAAGCGTATTCGGCAAAAAGAAATTTGCGTGTTACCAGGATCGAGGGAATTATTAACGACCTTTACGCATATCACATCAAAAGAAGAGCTAAATAGAGCCTCGCTCGGGCATTTTGCGGCACGCGGTCCTGACATACAGAATCAAAGACGAGTATTTATAGATAATAAGCTAACACGTCCCGCCAGTGGAGGACTTCATTCGCAAATTGAACCTAGTAATCTCATTCGTACAGTCATATCTTTTGCCGTACGACTATCGATAAAACAGACGTGGCTCAATGATCGCGACCAGTTTCTCTACCCGAAACCCAGCTGGAAAAAAGATAATGAGTTTCAGTACAACTGTCTTGCGTTTACCCTCTTTCATACACAAAACCGAATCTCTGCTGCGGATGGCATCAATCATTTGATCCCCTTTACTGAAGCAGAAGTGAATGCCAAAGAGAAGTTCGAAAGCCACTTTATGACAGACTTTATTGCGGGCAGATGCGCCACTGGCGCAGGTACGAAGTACGAGGTTCAAAGTACGACGCAAGGCGA
>CAJPTS010000116.1 GCA_905373625.1 Bacteroidia bacterium | reverse complement strand
GCTTTGCTACGAAAGAAGTTTTATCTACATAGAGGAAGTTTTCTTGGCGTATCGTCTCAAAACGCTGCTCTCCGACAGGTAAATCGCGGGGCTGCTGTAGATCATTCATAGTACACTCTCCTGTATATTCTCCGTGCTAAGATACAAAAAAAGACTCTCCCCCTTTCCTTAGAGACGAAACATGAGAGACGAATGACGAAATAATCACCATGCGTGTAAGGAAATGCGCATACGTATTTAACAGACGAAAGGCTGGGCGAGGCGCGCCCCTACGAAAGACTTGATTATCAACGTTTTCTGTAGTCTCCCAACCTGCAGCGCGGGGCGTCGCCGTCCAGCCTTTGGCAACGCTTTGGTAAGAAGAGTTTCGGAGTTCAGTTCACAACGCTGGGAGCGTCTTTTGCATATAAGCCGAGTTCGCACGTTAAAAATGCGTATATTTGAAATGTTAAGATAAAAGTTAGGCATTTGTAAGATGGCATCTCCATATCGCGTGGTTACGCTCAATCAGTTTATTATAGATCGTCAGGCAGACTTCCCTTATGCCTCGGGCGAGTTCTCGCGTCTGCTTTACCATTTGGCCGTGGCTGCCAAAATTGTGAACAAGAAGGTTAATAAGGCGGGCTTAGTAGATATACTGGGCGATGCGGGCTCTTCTAATGTACAAGGCGAGGATCAGAAGAAGCTAGACGTACTGGCTAACGAGCAGTTTATACTCGCTTGTCGCAATAGCGGAGAGTGCTGTGGCGTGGTCTCGGAAGAGAATCAGGAGTCTATAATTTTTGATACTGATCTTGCAAAGAATGGGAACTACATCGTTTGCATGGATCCGCTAGACGGCTCGTCAAACATAGATGTAAACGTTTCCATAGGGACAATCTTTAGTATCTATCGTCGTATCTCTCCGCGAGGCGAAGTGGCTCGCGAAGCAGATTTTTTGCAGTCTGGACGTATGCAATGCGCTGCGGGTTACGTCATTTATGGAAGCTCTACCATGTTAGTTTATACTACTGGGCGTGGCGTTTATGGCTTTACATTAGACCCGAGCATCGGAGAGTTCTGTCTCTCACATGGCAGCATTACCACGCCTGAAAGGGGGACAATTTATAGCACGAATGAAGGGTACGTGCAGCAATTTTCAAAAGGTTTACAAACCTACATAACCGACTGTCAGAAGTATGACCCCGAGCACAAGAAGCCCTACAAAGGTCGTTACATAGGGTCGCTCGTCGCAGATTTTCATCGCAACCTTTTGAAAGGTGGGATTTATATCTACCCTGCCACAGCAGACGCACCGCGAGGGAAATTACGCCTACTTTACGAGTGTAACCCCATGGCTTTTTTGGCAGAGCAGGCAGGAGGGATGGCTACAAACGGCGTTATACCCATCCTAGATATTGTTCCTCAATCTGTACATGAGCGTACGCCGCTTTTTGTCGGATCAAAAGGAATGGTCGAAGACGTAATGCGTTGCATTGAGGAAAACGACCGTTAAGCCTATCATACTCCCTTGTAAAGTCGGTTTTACTCGAAAATTTTATTATGACCAAGCGGACAAAAATCGTTGCAACGCTTTCTAGTTTGCATTACGATCGCAAATTCATTGCCGCGCTCTTGGAAGCGGGCGTAAACGTCTTCCGTCTTAATACGGCGCATCAAACGCCAGAAGAGATGGGCGAGATGATAGACAAGCTGCGCGAATATGCGCCCGATGCAGCGCTGCTGATAGATACGAAAGGACCTGAGTTGCGTACTTCCGCTCACGGAGACGACTTAGACGTCGTGGCTGGACAACCGCTCGAGGTCTTCGGCGATATACAAGGAGTCTCCCGCGGTAGTGTACTTTATCTCACGTCTAATCGGTTTTTGGAAACTATTAGCGAAGGCAGCAAAGTACTTATCGATGACGGTGCATTGGAACTCATAGTAACCGTCAAGAAAGCGGATTCTGTAATTTGTACTCCGCAAACAGATGGCGTAATTAAGCGTCGTAAAAGTGTAAATATTCCCGGCATCCCAATAGATCTGCCAGCATTGAGCGAACGCGATATGGAATTTCTACGCATCGCAGCAAAGAAGAACGTGCGCTTCATAGCTCACTCCTTTGTCCGAACACGTGAGGATATAATCCGAGTACAGGAGTTTATGCGCGGGGCGGGGAGTGATGCCCGCATCATTGCCAAGATTGAGAACCAGCAGGGGATTGATAATATAGATCAGATACTTGATCATGCATACGGCATTATGGTTGCTCGCGGCGATCTCGGCATTGAGATCCCTGGCGAGTGTGTACCTCCTGCGCAGCGTATGATAGTTAAGAAGTGCATTGAGAGTAAAAAACCCGTCATTATAGCCACGCAGATGCTGCACACGATGATAGAGAATCCGCGTCCGACACGTGCCGAGATCAGCGACGTGGCGAATGCCATTTATCAGCGCGTAGATGCCATAATGTTGAGTGGCGAGACAGCCAACGGCAAATATCCCCTAGAGGCTGTACAGACCATGACGCGTATTGCGGAGGAAATAGAAAAGCATACACCGAAGGATCTAGACCAAAAATTGCACCGCGTTTCCAATCCACTCTTGGAGACGCTGGCACGCATGACAGTGAGAGCTTGCGAGAGTATGCCGATACGTGCTATCATCGCCGATACTCTCACGGGGCGGACGGCACGTTATCTGGCCGCTTTTCGTGGTCAGATCCCTATCTATGCCATGTGTTATAAAGAGTACATAAAACGAGAATTACAACTCTCCTACGGCGTTGAACCTTTTGAATTACCTCGTTACCCCTCTCGCGATGAGTTTATTACGCATGCCGTGCAGAAACTTTTACAAAAAGGTAAGATTACGAATGATGACGTTATTCTTGTCTTAGCAGGGAGTTTTGGTTCTACGAATGGCGCTTCGTTTATAGAAATTTGTCAAGTAAAGAATATCCTAGCAACCGCTGCCAAATAGATGAGTATCGTTGCTCTAGATGGCTTACACGTCGGCGAGCTTGAGATCAGACGGACTAAAACGCCCGTAGAGTTGCTCGATATTGTGGATCTTTACACCAGCGCCTTCCCCTTTACCGAACGAAGAACGGTGGAGAGTATGGCGCAAGCTCTCACAAACGATGCAGTCTATTTCTATCGCGTGTACTTAAAAGAGAGATGTATCGGGATGATGCATTTCTGGATTCTGAGTAGAGTTATCTACGGTGAGCATTTTGCCCTCGCGCCAGATTATCGTAATCTGGGTCATGGACGGCATCTCTTACGCATGATATTGGCCAATAGCGAGAAACCGCTGCTTCTAGAAGTAGAACCGCCAGATAATGAAATTAGCACTAGACGCCTAAATTTCTATGAACGCGAAGGGCTTGTCGTGGTTAAGAAAAATTATTTACAGCCCCCCTATCAGCCCCCGTCGCCCGCAGTGCCATTGTATCTAATGTCTAATGATCCGAACCTTGCGTCCCCCGTTTTAGATCAATCCATCGTGGAGTTGCGCAAATTGGTCTATCATTACGACGGCATACATCTGAAGTCCTACTAACATAATGGCGTCCTTAGTCCAAGTTCGGGACGTATGTAAGAGCTATGACCAGTTGGAAGTACTGCGCGCAGTATCACTCTCCATCCCCGCCTCTTGCGTCGCCACGATTGTTGGTGCCTCTGGTGCAGGTAAAACCACCTTGCTGCAAATACTCGGTACGATGCTCCGTCCCGACGCTGGGCAAGTGTTTATTAACGGAATTGATGTCTTTGCACTCCGAGGCAATAAACTGGCGCGTTTCCGGAATAGAGAAATTGGCTTTGTTTTTCAATTCCATCACCTGTTACCCGAGTTCTCGGCTCTTGAGAACGTCTGCATACCAGCTCTTATTCAAGGGATTCCGTACTCACGCATCCGTCCGCGGGCTACAGAATTGCTAGACTTCTTAGGTTTGTCAGAACGCCTTGCCCATAAACCCCATCAACTCTCGGGCGGAGAACAGCAACGAGTGGCTGTGGCGCGTGCATTAATCAATAACCCCAAGATTGTACTTGCAGACGAGCCATCGGGGAACTTAGATACAGGCAACAAGGAGGAGCTCCATTCGCTCTTCTTCCGTCTTAGAGACGAGTTTCATCAGACCTTTGTCATTGTTACGCACGACCCACTACTAGCCGAACAGTCCGACCTAGTGGTGCGTATGGCAGACGGATCTATAATTGCCTAATTTATGCCGCGCGGGAGCGACTATTTTCGTTTTAAGCAGTTCGTAGTGTATCAGCAGCGCGATGTAATGCGTGTAAATACAGACGGAGTATTGCTCGGTGCCTGGACGCCAGCACCAGAAGGGCATAGGATACTGGAAGTAGGTACGGGCACGGGGGTCGTAGCACTTCAGTTATTACAACGCGGCGCGCATTCCGTAGATGCTATTGATATCGATCTGCAAGCCTGTGAGCAAGCAAGAGCCAATGCCGATCTCTCGCCTTGGGCACACCAGATGCAGGTAATACAAACCTCGTTTCAAGAGTATGCTGAGCAGTGCGATGTAGCATACGATCTGGTGGTGAGTAATCCGCCTTATTACGTCGGAGCGCTCCCTTCACCCAACGCGCGGCGCAATGTTATGCGGCACGCAGACACACTCCCTTTGGAAGACCTAGTGGCAGGATTAACGCTTTGCCTTGCCCGCACAGGACGCTTTGTTGCTATCTTCCCGATTGCCGAAGGTAGTCAGTTTATCGCACTTGCGGCACAGGCAGGCCTATATTGCTGTCAGCAAGTACAAGTAGCAGATCAGCCTATGAAGCGTACGAAACGCCTCCTGTGCGAGTTTGCGTACGAGAAGTGTACTCCGAAACTCTCCGAGATCTTTATTCACGATAGCAGCGGAGAATTCTCGCAAGAATACAAAGCCTTAACCCAATCGTTCTACTTAGATTTTTAGTCCTAAGCGTCTGAAGAACGTAAAATAGCGTGCACAAATACTTGCGGGAGAGAGCTTTACTTACCAAGATTAGAAGAAATTTTAGGCAGCCAGTAACATTTTATACCGCTCTCCGTCTTACCTTTGATTTGAGGCTCAAGGTTTTGCATAAAAAAGATGACGGCTAAGGAGTACAATGAAAGTGTAGACCTTTATGCAGATGGACTGTATCGCTTTGCCATGCGCCTAATGTCTAACGCGGTAATTGCGGAAGACTTGGTGCAAGAAAGTTTTACACGCCTTTGGGAAAAACACGACAACGTAAAAGCGGGGAGTGCGCGTTCTTACTTGTTTACGACGTTATACAATGCGGCTGTAGATATTATGCGAACCACGAGGCAACAAGTGGGCGTAGAAGAGGCGCATGCACGTGTCTACGAACAGCGTTCCGACTTTGACATTCAAGAGCATATAAATAAAGGGCTCGCACTTCTGCCCGAAGCTCAACGCACCGCTATACTTTTGCGGGATTATGAGGGGTATAGTTATGCTGAGATCGGGGAAATTGCGAACCTATCTGAAGCGCAAGTAAAAGTGTATATACATCGTGCAAGACAATTCTTACGTAATTATTTAGGCGAACTTGATAACCTTCTATAACAAAGACAATGCAAAAGGAATTACACGAAGATAAACGACTGGAGCAGCTCCGATCTGGAATCCTTAATGCAGAAGAGGCATTGAGGATAAATGACGAGTTGGAACAAGCGGCGAATACTATTGAAACGGGATCGGTATCCAGTTCTATGCTCGCTCGTCTAAAGAACATTAGAGAGGCGAATCCGCAGCTATCTCATTTTGAAGAGCTTTGTTACAAAGAATTAGAAGGCGAACTCTCGCCCGAAGAACGAGGTGAGCTAGAAGATGCGTGTCAGACTTTTTCTCATTATGCGCAGATTCGTACCTCAATCCTGCAAACGCGCTTGGTTGTCCCGACAAACATTACCTTCCCGCATAAGAATCGGTTAAAGCATCGTGAGTCAATTGGTTTTGTACACCAAGTCTGGCGCGCAGTAGCAG
>CAJPTS010000115.1 GCA_905373625.1 Bacteroidia bacterium | reverse complement strand
GTGGTAACTTTGAAAGCCACGAGGTAACAATTGAAACCTCCGACTTGGCTTCAGGGCTCTACCTCTTGCACATCACTGTAGAGAATGGTGCTACGAAGGTGCTAAGAGTTGTTAAAGAATAGCTGCGCGAGCGTGTGTAGCGCGGTAGATTACTCCGTTATGCATAGCTAAAAACATAACGAGCACTGCTTCGGCGGTGCTCGTTTTTTTTACCCGTTTTCTGCTACCTTTGTAGCAGGGTATTACGCATTGTTGTATAATGATGCCCTCGGCAGTGGAATTTGATTCAAGTATTAGATAACATGAAAATTCGATTGGGTATATTGGCATTGGGGGCTTTATTTTCTTTTCTTCTGAGCTGTAATAACGCCCAAAATAATAATCAAATCTCTCGCAAGCAGCAAGTAGTAGCGCTTCTTAAAGCGTTTGAAACTGGCGATACGGTGCCGATTAGCTATATTAATTCAGGGAAATACACCCAGCATAATTTGCACGTAGCAGATGGAGTACAAGGATTTCGTGAGGCGATCCGTGGAGCTGCAAAGTCGGGGCTAAAAGTTAATACTCTTCGCATATTTGAAGATGGTGATTACGTATTTGCTCAGTCACTTAACACGCGTCGCGATGACAGCATTGAGCTAACATTTGATATCTTCCGCTACGAAGGAGACAAAATCGTGGAACACTGGGACAACACCTACGTTCTTCATGTTCCCACTGATCCGCAGCGTTTTAATGATTTGTATTTAGGAGCAGTTGCTGAAATAAAAGATCGAGACAAAACTCAAGCCAATAAAAAGCTTGCAGAAGCCTACACACGCTACGTGCTGCTACAAGACAGCATAGAATGCTTCCCCGAATTCGCTGATACAGAGAATTATATTGAGCGCAATCCATACATCGAAGAGGCTATTCCCGCCAATTTACGCGTATTTGTTGATAACGAACGAGAATTAGATCCGCCAGCGCTTCATAAAGTGTTAGGCGAAGGCGATTATGTGTTAGTGGTTAGTGAAAAAAGTGATCGGAAGAATCTAAGAAGTGCACTTTATGATCTCTTTCGCATTGCAAATGGAAAGATTGTGGAGCACTGGTTTATCACTGAGCCTATTCCGCCCCAATCTGAGTGGAAAAACAAAAACGGGAAGTTCGGATTTTAATACGGAGAAGACTCTAATTAAGAGGGTACTTGGCTGTGTCGACTCTTCTGGGAGGACATAGATCTTACTGCCCCAAGAATAAGACCCCAAGAGTCTGAGAGATATTGAGAATCAGATCACGCCGAATATGCAGACTCGACTGACAAAGTGACGGACTTGGGAATATTACAGCAATAATACACATACTAGCCTCTGTACGTCAAAGCACAAATATTGCTTCAAGCTTGCCAATTGGTCTAGAGAGGAAACTAAGGCAATATACGCTATCGTTTTAAACGCGTTTTGTGCCGCCAAGAATCGATTCTATTGCCGTGCCCGCTGCAATACAACCAAAGAGGTTTGGAATGTAAGAAATGACCCCTGCACGCGTCTTTTTATTGGCTTCGCCTTCTACGGCTTCCAGTGCACTCGGATCGCATAGTTCTGTCGAGTAAACGGCGAGAAAGTCCTTCTCTTCCAGTCCCTCAATATGTAAGCGCCGAAGGCGTCTACGAATAGTCCGTGCTAAGTGGCAGTAATTGCTTTTCCAGAACGAACCTACGCACACAGCATTCGGATCAAACTTTGCTCCCGCGCCCATAGAACTTATGAGTGGCGTACCAACCTCGAGTGCTTTCTTTATCAGAAATACCTTAGGCGAAATGGTGTCTATGGCATCTATAATGGTGTCAAAAGGCTGCGCAATGAGCGCATCGAGTGTCGCACCTTCTAGGTATATAGGCAGAGCTTCAATTTCGATTGATGGGTTGATATCTTTGAGACGCTTTGCGGCTACATCTACCTTCAGAACGCCTATGTTTGAGTGGAGTGCTAAAATCTGTCGGTTTATATTTGTCGGGTGTATTCGGTCGGCGTCCACCAGCGTAAGTTTGCCTACTCCTGCCCGTGCTAACATCTCGGCGGCAGCCCCGCCTACGCCTCCTAGCCCCACAACGAGTACATGAGCTTGAGCAAGACGTTCCACTTGCTCGCTACCAACTAAAAGCTCAGTACGCTCCTGCCACTCTGCACCTGCCATCCTCGTTATTCTTCTTGATTGATAAAACGGCGGATATTGCTCATTACCATTGTCTGCAAATCTTCGACCGTGCTATCCAATAGTTGCGCTGTTTGTGCATATAGAGTGGCTATGGGTTGCTTCGTGTCGTCCGTTTCTAGCAGTAGTCGCGCGAGCGGAATACGTAAAATTGTCTCGGCGGGAGTATAAAAACCAGCGGAGATATACCACCCGTCATCGAGTAGACGCTCTAAAATAGCTAGGCTCCCCCTATAGCCATGTACGGCTTTGTTGCCAGGGAATTTCACTTTGCGAAAAACGCTTAAAAGTTCACTCCACGCGCGTACGCAGTGTATTACGACTGGTTTGTGTAGTCTTGCGCACAAATGCAGTTGTAAGGCTAGTAATTCGGTTTGTACCCCTAAAGATGCGCCTCGGAGACGATCCAAGCCCACCTCGCCTAGTGCCAAACAGTACTCATCGGCAAGATACTTGATCAGGGTCTCTTCAACTGATCGATAGGCATTCGACCTAGCCGTATCCCACGGATGTAACCCGACCGAGTAATATTGCCCTTCTGGGCGATCTATAATTTGGGGCAGTGAGTAGCTAGCTATGGCGCGCGGTGCAACCACACCTGTTACGTTGTGCGTATGGAAATCGATAAAGGCCAAATCGAGTTTCACGATCCTGTAAGCTATTATTCTAGCGTTCGAGATACGTGTAGCCGTATAATCCTGATCGGTAGTTCGATAAGAATTCCTTCCCCTCGGCAGTGGAGATAAGCCCCTGTTTTATTGCCGAAGACACCCACGATTCCACCGAGCGTACCAGCTTTTTAGCACTGTACTGTACGTAATCTAGTACTTCGGCAACAGACTCGCCATCTATGACTTGGTCTATATGGTAACCTTTTGTACTTACCGAGATGTGCACGGCATTCGTATCGCCAAACAGGTTATGGAGGTCGCCTAAAATCTCCTGATAGGCGCCTACAAGGAATACTGCAATGTAGTACGGTTCATTGGGCTGTAGGGCATGCACGGGTAAGTAGTACGCCCGATTTGACGTAGAGATAAAGTTCTCAATCTTTCCATCAGAATCGCACGTTATGTCTTGTAGCGTGGCGTTACGCTCGGGTTTCTCATTCAGACGGTGAATGGGTATAATGGGGAAGATCTGATCTATGGCCCATGAATCGGGAAGCGACTGGAAAAGGGAGAAGTTGCAGAAGTACTTGTCTGCAAGCATCTTGGGCAAATCATTGAGCTCCTCGGGCAGGTGTTTTAGCGTGCGTCCGAGTGTAAGCACTTTGCGCGCTATAGCCCAAAAGAGGCGCTCCACCAATGCTCGCGTTTTCAAATCTATTTGCCCACGTGGGAAGGAGTCTAACACCTCCTCGCGGATCTGTTGGGTGTCATGCCAACTCTCTAAGAAGCCCGATACGTTGATGTCCCGATATATAGCATACATCTCCTGCACAAGCTCGTGGGCATTTTCATCGGGCGCATCCTCTTGTTTGTCCCAGTCAGGCGCAGTAGCACTCTCCATTACCTCAAAGACAAGAACCGAATGGTGAGCTGTAATGGCGCGCCCAGACTCTGTGATGATGTTGGGGTGGGGGAGTTCATTCTTGTTCGCCGCATCTACCATGGTACTGATAGCATCATTTACATATTCCTGAATGCTATAATTCATGGAGCTGGCACTGTTGGGCGAGCGCGTACCATCATAATCTACTCCGAGACCGCCACCGATGTCTACAAAATCTACGTGGCAACTTAGCTTAGAGAGTTGCACATAGAATTGCGCAGCTTCTTCTATCGCTAGCTTTATACGGCGGATCTTGGTTACTTGACTCCCAATGTGAAAGTGTAGTAGTTTTAAGCAGTCTACGAGGTCGTGCTCCTGCAAGAAGTTTACCGCCTCGAGGAGCTGCGTAGAGGTAAGGCCGAATTTGCTTATATCGCCACCACTGTCCTCCCATTTCCCGCTGCCCGAGCTTGCCAATTTTATACGGAAGCCTATGTTAGGACGTACCTTTAATCGTGCAGCAATCTCGGCGATTAGACGTAATTCATTCGGTTTTTCTACCACAATGAAGATGCGCCGCCCCATCTTTTGTGCCAAGAGCGCCAGCTCTACATAAGCCTCATCTTTGTACCCATTACAGATGATAAGCGAATCGCTATCAGTATTTAAGGCAATTACTGCGTGCAGCTCAGGCTTACTACCTGCTTCCAAACCAATATTGAACTTCTTGCCGTGCGCCACGATCTCTTCCACCACAGGGCGCATCTGGTTCACCTTGATGGGGTAGATAACAAAGTTCTGACCCTGAAAGCCGTACTCGCTCGCTGCTGTCTTAAAGCAATTATTCATTGCCTCGATCCTACTGTTTAAGATATCGGTAAAACGAAGAAGAACGGGAGCACTAACGTCGCGGATGGTGAGCTCATCTATCAGCTCTTTCAGATCCACGCCGACACAATCGGGGTGAGGGCGTACTTCCACATTCCCTTTGCTATTGATCGAGAAGTAATCTCCTCCCCAGCCATTGACGTTGTACAACTCAGCAGAGTCTTCTATTTGCCATTTACGCATTGCGGTCATTTGCAGAACTAAAATAATGCGGCGCTCCCCGCAGATTCTTATCCTTTGCAAAAGTACAAGAAAGCTACAATTCTATTAAGTACAAAGTACCAAGCTTCATCAGGTACGAGGTACAAGGTACAAAGTACGCGACAAGCGCATTGCAGGAATGGGGTTTTACTTTGAACTTTGAACTTTGAACTTTGAACTTTGAACTTGCTCCCCAAAAAAAAACAGCATACCAACGGAGTGATATGCTGCCCAAAAGAGAATAGCAATAGCGGCTATCATACCATTCTTTTCCCCCTCCTCTCGCACTTGCTGCGCACGTGTTTTAGCTTCCTCGCGCGTCTTGTCGGCCAACTTTTTAGCCTCTGCCACCAGTTGGTCGGCTTTCTTTTGAGCCTCGGCTAGGAGCTTAGTAGCCTCCTCCTTAGCCCGATCCTTTGCTTTATCTATAACCTCGGTTACTTTCTCCTTTATCAGTTCCTTAGCATTGTCTGTTCCTACCTTATCCAGACCAAAATCAATCTTTGGCGAAGTTACACTGCCCGTGGCTCGTACCCAAACAGGAAACTTGGCGGGCATGGCAAAATCTTTCACATAGTTACTAATTAATCCTGAAAGACTCGTCCCTAATTTACCAAGCATCGAACTCGGCAGAGTGGCATTGAGGCGCATGTCCATAGTCTGGTCGAGTTTTACTTGCCCACCTACATTACCTTCTATCTCTTTAATTTTCAGATTGTAGGGGTCTATCTTTAGCGTTCCATTTTCAATCTCGAAGCTTGCGTTCCCCCCCTTAAAAGTCGGGTTAGCAAGGTCACTATTCCCGAGTAGCTCGCCGAACTTTAAGAACAAAGGCGAATCTTTTATAGCCAACTCGCCCACGTCTAAGCGTCCCGTTGCATTAACGGTCGATAGGTTGGGGGAAAATGTTGCATCAAGTGCGCAGCTACTAGTGAATTTTACCCCCACGTGTCCCTTGCAGTATTCTATACCTGGTACTAAGTCTCGCACCATTTTTGTGCCTTGAGCGCATGCAGCCACATCAAAATCTTTTACACTAACATCTAGTGCCGAGGAATACTTTTCAGTCTTGAGATCCAATAGACCCGAAATACGTGCATCGCCTCCAAAAAGTATACACCCGAGGTTGCCGATGCGCACCTCTCCGTCCTTGATATCAATCTTACCTCCAGCCTTTTTCATTTCATATTCCTGGAAGAAAAGATCTTCTATCTGTACGCGCATGGCAAAAGATATCCGACGGAACAGATCCAGCTGCTCGGGGCTTAATTTTACGCTTGCCGTTGTGTCCTTTACTTCCGCAGATTGGTCGGCGCTTGTACTGTTGGGTAGCAGCTCGCGCAGGTCTAGCTTTTTAGAAGTGACGTCCAGATTACCCATTACAATCTCTTTACCAAAGTAATAGGGCAGGAAGTTGGAGATGCCTCCTAC
>CAJPTS010000114.1 GCA_905373625.1 Bacteroidia bacterium | reverse complement strand
TGCTTTTACCATACAAGGACCGTTTGAACAGAACTCGTTCAATATTAGTATGATCAATGGGCAAGTGTCCCGAATTGAGTCACATTCCCAAGCATATATGTGTCGTATTTCAACGCCTGGTGTTTACGAAATCCCATCGGCGTCTGCGACTGTAAATGGGAAAATTGTTAAGACGGAGCCTCAAAAAATAGAAGTACTTGCTGCTGGAGCACAGAATGCACGTGTACCTCAGTCGGGCAATGCAAACCAAGGAAGAGCTAATACCCAAAACGGAAGCTCGAATGACGCCTCAGATCTTCTCGTCGTAGCGCAGTTAAGTCAAAATGAAGTATATCAGGGGCAACCCGTAGTGCTGACCTTTAAGATCTATTCGCGTGTCACACTCCTTAACTTGGAAGATCTACAGTTTCCTGACCTCAAAGGCTTTTGGGCAAAGGAAATGGACGCCCCCAAACAAGTCCCGATAAAAGTGGAAACCTATAATGGCAAGGAGTACAATGCGGGGATTATACGTCAGTATGTTCTATATCCACAAAAAAGCGGTGAATTACAAATCGACCCTATAAAGGTTACTGCATTGTGCCGAGTGCAGGGCGAGCGAGAATCATTTTTTGATTCGTTCATGGGGATTTATACCACACAAGAGCGTACGGTGCAAAGTGCCCCTCGCAAACTTAAGGTGAATGCGTTGCCATCAGGAGCGCCGAGTAGCTTTAAGGGAGCCGTTGGTAAGTTTGACTTCGAAGTAAAAATAGACAAAACTGCCCCAAAGACTAACGAACCCATATCTTACACTTTGACGATCTCGGGCGCGGGTAATATGCAGTTGCTACAAAAGCCAGAGCCCACGTTCCCTTCCACTGTAGAAGTCTTTCCGCCTAAACTCACCGAGAATTATACTTTACGGAATGGTGTGCAAACGGGGAGTGTCACATACGAATATACGCTCATTCCGCGTGTGCCTGGAAAAATATCGCTGCCAGCGTTCGAATTCTCTTATTTCGATCCTAAAGCGCACGCATATAAGACTCTGCAAGGAAAAGCGTTTGAACTGGACGTGGAAGCCGATTCTACACAAACTTTTACCACGGTCTCTGGCGCTGTATCAAAAGAAGATGTGCAATACCTTGGGCAGGATATCCGTCACATTTATATAGGCTCTGTCGTATTCAACCCCTTGCATGAGGCATTTGTGGGCTCTATCTTGTGGTGGGTGTTGCTTGCACTCATTATTGCCTTGTTTATCGTATTATGGTTCTTCTTAAGACGTCGGCAGGCGTATTTGGCTGATCTTGTTTTGGTACGCGGACGCCGAGCAGGTGGTGTTGCACGTAAACGCCTCAAGCGTGCCAAGAGTTTTATGGATGTAGATGCTGCCCAATTCTACATCGAGTTGGAGCGCGCCATATGGGGCTATTTTTCAGACAAACTTGCTATTGAACTTTCCGAGCTTTCTTCTGACGGGTTGCAGATTGCGCTTCGCGAACAGCAAGTCCCAGACGAAACAATTGCGAAACTCCAAGGTGTTATAGCACAATGCGAGTACGCACGTTATGCGCCGAGTTCCGTTCAAGACTCCCAAGAGCAAATTTATGCAAACACGCTAGACGTTTTTGAGGCGCTAGAACGGTGGCTAAAGGGACATACACGGAAAAAATAGGCGACTCTGCTAGAATGGAATGAAAACGCGACGAGGCCAGATGTACACATATAATTTACCACTAAAGATGAGATCTGCATCCCTATATACTCTGCTGTTTATACTCTCGGTATTTTTCCTTTCCGCAGCGCGTGCTGCGACTCCCGAAGCGCTTCTTCATTTTCAACGTGGAAATGCCTATTACGAGCGTGCACGTTTTGATAGTGCTGCTCTAGAGTACGAGGCAGTACTTGCTGACTCACTTTGTAGCGATGCCCTCTATTATAACTTAGGCAATGCATATTATCGAATGCAGCAATATCCGTTAGCCATACTGAGCTATGAGCGTGCGCTTAAGCTCAATCCGAACAATGAGAATGCAGAGTTTAATCTGACGCTCGCCCGTACGTTTACTGTAGATAAAATAGAGAGTCCCGAAGTATTCCCCCTGCGTAAAGCTTGGAATAATTTCCTTAACGTTTTCGGTGCAACGACGTGGACTATCATCGCCTTTGTTGCGCTTGTTTTATCATTACTGAGTGTGCTTTTTTTTAGATTCTTGGTTTCGCGCGACTTATTGCGTCGCCTACTCTTCGTGCCCATTGTAATGGGTGTCATTGCGTTAACTTCCGTAGTACTCAGCTTGTATACACAAGCACGATATGATACACGAGATACCGCTATTATTATGAAATCGGTGGTATCGGTTAAAAGCTCGCCAGATGCAGGGGCTAAAGATCTCTTTATTTTGCACGCGGGCACAAAGGTGAACGTCTTGCAACAGATAGGAGATTGGTACGAGGTCTCCATCGCCAATGGTAAACAAGGCTGGATAGAAACTACGATCGTGCAACGGATATAGGGTTAATCTTTACGGGATTGAAGTAAGTCTCTCAAACCGTTTTTGAGAGAGTAAAAGAATAGGGCGACCTCGTGCAGGGATTCGCCCTTTTTGTGTCTTTTGGCTTTGTAGGTCTAGAAATGCGCAGTTGTAATTTTTACTGAAGAGCAATTGTATTAAATATTTTCTACCAAGATCTCTCTAACAAACTCCCACGCTTCCTCTACACAGTAGGTTATACCAGGGCGGATGATGCCATACATATCAGAGAGGAACTCGTTGTCTTTTAACTTGGTTTCCATATTGGTTATAAACTGTTTACGTGTAGGTGGTTGCTCCACCACAAATGCTATATATTGATGATAGCTCTCTAAAATTTTTCTTGCATTCGTATCATGATTTTTCATTGCCCAATAGAGATCGAAGAGGTCGCGTCCCTTACGGCGTTGATACAATGCACGAAGTTTTGTTCCGAGCATCTCTTCTAATTCATAGCTAGTTAAATCACATCTCCCCGTAAACCAAGAATTGGTTATTTGGAAAGGAATCTGCTTTAGTCCCAATACACAGAAATGCTCACGAGTGTTGATCTCTATTTTCAGTCGCAAATCAATGACTGGTGGAAATTCCGATTCAAAACGATAGATGACCGTATTGTTGTGGATATGTTGCTTGACCGTTCGTTTTGTACCTAGAAAAGTGAGCCGTTCTCGTATTTCTTTCAATATCGGGTTAATCGGCGCTGGCTTAATCTGTACCAAATCGATGTCTTCCGAATAGCGCACCTGTGGTTGTATGTATAGTTTGTGCAGAGCCGTCCCTCCACGAAAGGCCAAAGTATCTCTGATTAGTGGCGAGGAAAACATCTCCACCAATGCACGAGAGATAACTAAATCCTGCTCCACTTGTGCCTCGTTTGTCCAAGGAGCTACGCTTTTCCATTCGAGAATATATCGTTGAGGTATCATGATATCTCTGTTCCTATTTTATCATTTACAATGACTTTCCATTTGTCGTCCAATATACCATGTCTCTCCGCAGAAAGGGAAAAATATTGAGGATATGTCCTCCGTTTGGAAAGCACGAGGGCTAAACCCTGTGTTAACTCGTCCTTTCCTAGCACTATTTCAATGATGAAGCCTAAACGTTGTATGATGGCTGTAGGGTAGTAGGTTGCAGTGTTTCTTAAAGCATATTTGTTAACACATTCTGACAATTCGTTAATGATACTGACAATCCGTTCCAAACCGAAAGCATGTTGATTTTCTACGAGATCGAGCATCGTCGCCTCGGGGGAGGACACTTTCACATATCCTGTTCGGGTCTTCAACTGTCCAATATAAGCGTTATTCCACTCTTTTTTAATATTGAAGGCGATATGCAAGCTGTCGTTCTCTATATTTCTAACAGTAGGCATAGTTGTAGTAACGAAAAAACGCATCGGTTGCTGATGGGCGGCTCCGTGAAGTGCTGCTGCAGATAGAAGAGAGACGTAATAACTTCTTTCTATATACTTCATCAAGTCGTCGATATACATAAGTGGCGGAACGTTTTTTTGTAGGGAAAACTCAGGAGTAATAATAACGTAAAACCCACGCCTGATAAGTGCAATATCGCCCTTACTCACAAGACGAGACAACGATACTTGTGCGATTTTTCTGCCATAACCGCTCTGCTGCATCACTTCTTCAATGGTGAACGAAATTCGACCTACCGATAAAATCTGCTTAATAAAACCACTATAAGAAAAGTCATTTTTTACCATTATCTCATATTTGCAAAAGGTAGTCATTATAGTTACTTTTTGCAAAGATAAACTATTCGGAATTATTGCGCTTCCGTACACCTTTTTGTGTAGACGACAACTTATACTTTACGCAATGAGAGCGCTACGGCAAAGGGATTGCGAATAATGCGTTGATTAGAACTACCACGGAAACGGAGTTCGACGCCCCCCGAGGCTTCGAGGCGGATGTCCTCATCGCGTATTGCCTGAATAAACGGACCGTCTACGAGTACATCTATATACTCCAAGGGCGCTAAAAACTCGGGAATGGACGCCAGCTTTTCTATAGTGTACCCCGTATAACACCAAATATTCATCTGAGTGCGTTCCTTTAAGGTGCGCAAAAGTGAAAGCAGACCGAGCGGATTGTAAAAAGGATCGCCGCCTGTTAAGGTTATGCCCGCGAGGAGTGTATCTTTCAAAATACGTTGGATGTGCTTTTCCAGAAGCTGGTCGGTAAGCAATTGACCTAACACCGGATTCCAGCTTTGCGGGTTGTGACACTGCGGACAAGCGTGACGACACCCCGCTAAGTAAAAAGAATAGCGGATGCCTTCGCCATCGGCGATCGTGTCAGGATAAACCTCGATCAGGTGTAAATCGTATTCTGCTAACGACATCGCAATTATTGCAACGAGTATATAAACACAAAAGAGAGAAGACTACGAGAGCAGCACATTCTTCTAAGCAAAGTTACCCATTTTGTAAATCAGAAAAATGCATGCGAATACTTTGTACCGTTTCAGTGGAAAACGGCGTTCAAAGGTAATGCGCCACAATCATCTTTTTGCAACCGAAGCGGCAGCTACCCTGTAATTAAGCACCATTTTTAGGTCAGGCTGTTGGGGAATCTATCTTTCATTCTGCGCATGGAAATACAGTGCTTACTCAAACTTTATAGTACACAAATGCGTATCTTTGTACGTAGCATAAAGAAAGGAATATAAAAATGGCTATTAAACAAGATTTTAAGGGGGAAACTAATGCGCTTTGGAAGCCACATACTACGCAAGTGCGCGTTCGCTACGGCGAAACGGATGCCATGGGTTACGTTTATTATGGCAACTATGCGTTATACTTTGAGGTAGGCCGTAACGAGACCATGCGCGCGCTCGGATTCCCTTACGGGCGTGTGGAAGAGTACGGGATTATGATGCCCGTAGTAGATATGCACCTGCATTATAATTCAGCCGCCCACTACGACGACTTGTTAGATATTACAACTGGCATCCTCCAACTCCACGCCGCCTCCATCACGTTTGGCTACATCATCTCGCGTGCCAATACGCCAGAGCAATTAGTTTATGGTACTACCACACTTGCCTTTGTTGATAGTGCTACTCGGAAACCCGTGCGCGTCCCGCAGTTAGTGCGAGAACGAATAGGATTAGAACGCTAAGGCAAGCTCCGTGCTCATGCTTCTCATTTCCTCTACATGGCTATCTTTGGTAGGACTCTTGGTGAGCGTGCTCTACGTACTGACCATATTGACCACCGTTATTGCCGTAATATTAGATAAGCGCGACCCTACCAAAGCCATGCTTTGGGTGGTAGTACTTGTCATGTTACCTTTTGCGGGGCTTATACTGTATTTCTTTTTTGGTCAGAACCTGAGGCGTAAACATATTTTCAAACGGAAAAAGCGGGTGGATAACTCCTATTTGAGCGAGGACTTCTTCCGCACCGAACTCGCTTACGCTGATTCGGAAAGTGTTACAGCCTATCGGCACATTGCACAACTCCTACTAAATAACAGTCTTGCTCCCCTCATCGGAGGGAATGATGTCAAACTCTTTCACGAGGGGCATTCTGCCTTCAAACAGATCATAGAAGATCTGGAAAACGCTAAGCAAATTATCCACCTCGAGTATTTCATCTTCAGAGCCGATCAGCTCGGACACCGTATTGCAGACATTCTTATACGGAAAGCCCAAGAGGGGCTCGATGTGCGTGTAATATATGATGCAGTGGGGAGCTGGGGGATTCCCCGACGTTTCATTAGGCAATTGCAGAAGGGCGGCGTGCAGA
>CAJPTS010000113.1 GCA_905373625.1 Bacteroidia bacterium | reverse complement strand
ACTTGTAAATATTTTATAAGCCCACGGATTTCTTGAAAGTCCAAGTTCTGTGGCGAGAACCGTCCTACCTTGCTCTCTCCAGCCCCACGCTGCATAGAAAAGCGCAGATCGGAGAATAGAATTTGTTCTATAGTTAGCTTAAAAGGCTTCTTTATTTTTTTAGGGTTTGGCGATCTGAATACATCTATTAGTTTGTTGATATTTAGCACACCAGCCGAGTCTGCTTTTAAGTTAAGCCGAGCGTTATGTAGTTCTGTGTGTCCGAAGTGTAGCTCGCGTCCCATATTAGCAAGTCCCACAAGCGCTGTAGAGGCACGCTCCGCCCATAAGAGCGTATCGCCCTTCAGATCATAAACAATGGTCTGTTGTAATTCTAAGCTAGCAGGGAGTTTTATGCTAACGCGTTCTATGGCTATATTAACGCCGTAACGTCTCGCTACCCAATCCGTGAGTTCTTTTGCACCATATGTGCCGAGAGTAGTGTGTTCTAAGAGGATATAAAGCGTAAAGAGCAGCGATGCTGCTACCAGGAGCACCCACAATAGGAAACGCATACTGAAGCGTCCGACCCATCGTAATCTGCGAAGGTGCATAAAATTGTAGTGCGTTATTTGTTAAATAGATAAGTAAAACAGTCTTACAAAAATAAAAGGTGTTTCTCTCGTAAAGGATAGGAGCTACTATATGACTACTCTAATGTAACACGCGTTATGCAGAGGCTGCATAAAATTCGAGACCGAAGCCCTCCGTATAGATGTTTGTTATTTTTGGAATTTTCATGACGAGCGTGCAGAAAAATAAAACCAGTTTGCATTAGAAACCAGGCTTCCCTAATAGGTGGAACATATTCTGTTTATAGCGCTCGACGCCAGGTTGGTCAAAAGGATTGTTCCCTTGTAATAGAACCGTTAATGCACAGCTGAGTTCGCAGAAATAGAGTAGATAGCCTAATTCAAATGCTTTGCGCTGCTGTAGATAAATAAATGCCGTAGGGATAGCATTTGCTTGGTGCGCATCGGCTGTAGCCAATGCTGCCGCACGGTTAATTTCGTGCAGTTCTTTTCCTACTAAATATTCCAGTCCATCTGTTACTCCGTCAAGCGACTCCACGTGGAGTTTATGATTAGCGTTATCAAAGAAAAGATGCGTCTCGAAAAATAATGGAGAGCCTTCTTGGAAGAACTGCCCGAGCGAGTGCAAATCCGTTGTATTGCAAACCGTTGTAGGGAATACTCCTCCGCCATTTTTCCCTTCACTTTCACCGTATAACTGCTTATACCATTCCCCTATGCTACGCATGTATGGCGAATACATGGCAAGCACTTCGACGCGTCGTCCCTGCTTATACCACAGATTTCGCCACGCTGCATATTGCATGGCAAGATTCTTGGTAGGATCAGTATTTTGCAGCGTCTCGTACGCCGCTTTTGCGCCCCCTACAAGCTCCTCAATATTATAGCCAGCAACGACAAGCGGGAGCAGTCCAACGGGGGTTAACACCGAATAGCGTCCGCCGATGTTGTCTGGAATGACAAGGCGCTGGAAGCCCTCTTTTACAGCAAGATCATGTAGTGTTCCGCGTTTTGCATCCGTAATGGCTACTATGCGATCGGACGCATAGCCGCCTCGGCTCTGTTTTAAGGCGGCGAGTATATAACGGAAGGCAATTGCAGGTTCGGTGGTTGTCCCAGATTTAGAAATAACCACCACTGCATAATTTTTCTCTTTCAAACGCCTTAATTGATAAGCCATATAGTCAGCGCAAAGCGTAAACCCGAGAAAGATGAGCTCTGGATGTTTTTCTGCTTTTTGATCTGCCAACGCTTCAGCCAACGCTAATGCTCCTAAGTAAGAGCCGCCAATCCCAATAACCACAACGGCATCATACGTTGCAAGTTTTTGAGCACAAGCATGCAACTCCGCGAGGTACGGTGCCTGTATCTCATCGGGGAGCGTATACCAACCTAAGAACTCCGCACCTAAACAATGCTTGGTACGTATTTGCTCTAAGTGTAGACGCGCCGCTGCTAATAATGTGGCATATTCTTCTTGTAAGCGTCCTTCTAGCGGACTCATAAATTCTAAACGAAGCGCAGTATCTGTCATTACTACACAAAATTAGGGGTTGAGATTAGAGAGAGTCGGTATACGTCATCCTGCGCCAATATATTTACAGGGGGGCTAACACAACTGTTCCAGCAACGTGCGCATCTCACTTTGTACATTTTTCCCTTCGTAGAGAATTTTGTACATAGCCTCGGCAATAGGCATACTAATGCCATGCTCCTGATTGATGGCATGCACTCCCGCAGTAGCATAGTAGCCTTCAGCTACCATTTTCATTTCAAGTTGTGCCGAGCGCACACTATACCCCTTTCCGATCATAGTACCAAACGTTCGGTTACGACTGAACTGCGAATAACAGGTTACGAGCAGGTCACCTAAATATGCGGAGGTGTTGGTATTACGTTCGGCAGGGTAAGAAAGGTTAAGGAAGCGTGTAATCTCATCCTGCGCATTGCTAATGAGAACCGCTTGGAAGTTATCTCCGAAACCCATACCATGACACACGCCCGCCGCAACGGCATATATATTTTTGAGTATGGCACTATACTCTGTACCGTAGATATCTTGTCCTACTACAGTTCGTATATAATCTGATTTGAGCAGACTGCTGATGAATTGTGCTTGTTCTATTTCCTTACAGCATACGGTAAGATAGGAGAGACGCTCCAGCGCCACTTCTTCTGCATGACAGGGACCACTGACAATCCCCATCTTCGAGTAGCTAACACCAAAATGCTGCTTTAGATATTCTGATGGGGTGCGATGATGCTCGGGCACTATTCCTTTTATTGAGGTAACGACGAAAGAATTCGCAAGGCTGACCGTTAGCGGTTTTAACCATTCTGCCAAGAAAGCCGAGGGGACAACCATAAAAAGGATCTCGGAATTGCTAACCAGCTCATTTATATCTTCGAAGAGCTTTAGACGTTGCGGATCAAAGTGCACATCGCTTAAATAATTAGGATTTATGCCCTCCGTGCGCAATGACTCCCGCGTTTGCATGTTACGAACATACCAACGGACTTCTGGGCAATTCTCCAACAAAATTTTTACAATTGCCGTAGCCCAGCTCCCGCCACCTATTACGCCTATCCTTTTCATACCACTAATATTTTCTATTCAGCTACAAGAGATTCGTCATACTGCAGATTCGTAAATTGCCCTGTTTCAAGCGGAATCCATGCCTCTCTACAGGGGCATTTTAAGGGTTTGTATTTTCGCCCCGTAGCCGAACGTTTGGTAGGGCGCGTGCTCCCGCAAGCAGACGTTAGAAGCGAAAAAGAAACAAGCAGCACAAGTACCAAGGTACTAGACATGGCAACGCGCCGTACACCATGCAATAATACAAGTGGTCTCGTTGCTGACTTTTTAGCGTCTTCGGCTCTCATATACATACTTTTAACGTCCTCGCCTATACTCTTCGAGTTCAGCTTCTAATTGTTCTCGGTAATTCTCTTGATCTTCTATTTGCTGACCGAGTTTTCTTATCTCGTCATTCAGATTTTCCATCGCCACAATATAGTCCTCATTGTTCTTTGTATGGATGAGGTTGTTGGCCAGAATGACGGCAATTCGCTTTACGAATGTAACTTCGAACTCTTGAAAATCTTCAAAGCGTCCTAATTCTAGCACGCCGACCACCCCCGCTGTGCTTTGTAAAGGCATAAGTAGGAGTGCTGGTGGCGTACACTCGCCAAGCCCCGAGGATATTTTAATAAAGCCCTCGGGTAGATTAGATATGTGTTGAAACGTATTATCGCGATAACAAGCACCGATGAGCCCCTGATCTTCGTCTAGTACAGTGTACTTCTCAATCTGCTCGAGTGTAAGCCCAAAGTTAGCCTGCATATAAAGCTTCATGGAGTGCGTCTCAATATCAATGCGCGCCACATAAAGGATGGCAGCATTAACACGCATATATTTGGTCAATCTGGCCAACGTCTGCTCGCACAACTGTTTGAGATTGTTCTGATTTTGCGCCATCAGGGTAGAAAGCATAGCAATGCCACTATCCACCCATACTTGCTGCTTCTGTTCGGTCTGTTCCGTTGCAAAGCGTCGTTGTTGTTGCTCATTTTCCAAGGTCAACTGTTTAATTTTGGTCTCAAAATCGTATCTGACAACATTGGCTTGGTTTCTAAACTTCGCATTGGCACGTGCAAGCGTTGTATGATCTGTAATTAACACGTACGCTAATGTAAGGAGCAAAATAGCAATACCGAGTGTTACATAGGGGAAAAAGCTCTCGAAGTTAAAAGGATACTGAAGGACATCAAGCGCCAAACATACACACAACGTGAGTGTCCCTGTCATTATGACGTACGTGCCATTCTCCCTCGAGACGGAGGCAAAAATGTGTACCAATATCAAGACTAGTAGAAGTACTACATACAAATAGGTTAGAAGACGGAATGCCGTAAATATGGCAACAGGGACAAAGGCGATAAAGAGCGACAAGATTATACCAGCGCCCATCATCCAGTGCACATATATGTCTTTCAATCGCCTACGATAGCGACAATGAGTAAATAATGTAAGAGCCATCGTAGCGCCAATTGCCGAGAGGTAGAGCAGTTTATGATACCAACTCCACGAGAGCCAAGGTAACCACGAGAGTATTAAATCAGATTCCCCTAAAGCAATACGCACAACAGCACACAAGGCAGCAATGGCAAGCCAAAAAGGAGCTTGATCCTCGCGCCGCGCACGGTACAAAATAAGAGTTGCCAAGACGAGCAGGAGTAATGCTCCGATCGTCAACGCATTGATGTTAATATTCAGGATTCTATAACTAGTCAGCGCGTCATGCGTACCGAACCTTATAGGAGTAACTAACCCCGACTGAGGGAAATTATAGTTTGCAACTTGTACTATAAATTCTATTGTGTCATTAGCGCGCGCTTTTGTCGGAATGGTAACGAAAGCATGACGTGGACTGGAAATGGCGTCGTAAGAATTATTAGCGACTTTTCCGACCGAGATCATCTCCTCTCCATTTATCCAGAGACGGTAACTCGAGTACTGCTGAGGGATGTAGAGAGCATACTCGCTCCCTCTTTCGATTTTGGGCGCGACGACGGCAAATCGGTAAGTAGCACACCCGTTAGCGGGCAATGCTCTTCCATCTACATAAAGCTCCGTCCAAGAGGCAGGAAGCGGGATCTGCAAAGGCTTATTGTGACGTGCCCGTCTGAAGTCATTTGGCGTAAGCAATTCGCTCCAATAGAACTCTGCCTTCCCGCGCAAGGTAACGACTCTACCAGCATCGAACTCCTTTTCCGAGAAGTCCAGATAGGCGCGTGCGCTCTCTTCCTGTGCCTGTACACAAAATGCAAATGAAAGCAATAAGGCTAGAATTATGGCACGCATGAATGATTCCTCCGAGCAGATAGACAGAAAGCGCAATTAAAGCTTGTAATAAGAAGAGCGTTCAAATAGGTTGGTTATTGTTGCTTTTGTTTACAGATCACGAGTATCTGTTTGCAGGCATTGATATTCCCTTTTCTACACGCCGCATGAAAATCGAGGCACGCATTGCTATAATCCTCCATTTTGGTATAAACCATAGCGCGATTGTAGAGAGTAATGGGATTTTGGAGATCAATGTCTAACGATAAATTAAACGCACGTAAGGCAGCATCGTATTCCTCTAGTCGATACAAGGTTGCCCCTTGATAGTTATAAGCAGTGGCATTTCGCGGGTTAATGAGCAGTACTTTTTCAAACCACGTCAGCGCATCTTTTAGTTGTTCTACCCCGATGAGAGCTATGCCATAATTTACATAAAGCGTTTGTCTGAGCGGGTCGTCTTTACTCAATAACTCATCAGCGTGCGCAAAAGCCTCTTCGGCTTTCTTATATTTGTGGCGCATATTGCGGGCAATCCCGAGTTTCAAATACAAGGGCGCGAGGTCAGGGTTTTGTTTTAACACTTTCGTAATAAAGTCCTCAGCCTCGGCAGGATTTTGCATCCGAATGTATGTCTCAGCCAAGCCGAAGAGTACGATCGTGTCCGTTGGCTCCTTCTTATATGCGCGTTCAAAATACTTTTTTGCGCCACGTAAGTCCTCTGCAAGAAAAGCTTGCTGTGCCAATTGCAAATCAGAAAGCTCTTGTGCACGCGTTTCATTTACGCAGAGCATCAACACAAGCGTTAAAGCCACAATTAGACTCGTTCTAGTCCGAAAAAAGATCGTAGTATTACGGTTCATCAGATTAACCTTCGCTTTCACTAAACTACTATCTGGGGTCAACAATTTGCGAATTTGCTCTTATGAAAGTTCGCTTCTCAAAAGCTAGCGAGATGGTAGTATCATCGGTCTGTTCGACCGAATTTCCAAAAGGAATCCCGCGTGCGAGTACACTGA
>CAJPTS010000112.1 GCA_905373625.1 Bacteroidia bacterium | reverse complement strand
GGGGTCATTACTGCATTTAGCAGAAGAAGAGTCTTTTGTACCTACTGAGCCGCTAGAATTTTCTCCCGAGGCAACTGCTGTGTTTGATGCGGGGCGCGAGCTTTGGCGCTACTACCATGCACAACCCAATGCAAACCCAAATGCGTCGTATTATAACATTCGGGAGTATTTTCACGGACGTAACGAAAAAGGTAAGATGAACGCAAAGAGTGATGACGCGGAATATATGCGCCTATTAGCCAATTTGAAAGAAGCAATGGAAGTATTGCGGCAGCAGATCGTGCCGAAGGTGTATGAATACGGATTCCTTATCTAAGTACGAGGTTCAAAGTACGAAGTACCAAGTAAGCCCTGATTCTGGTTGCTTTGCATTAAAGAAGGGGCACTACCTAGTACCTAATCTAGTCTCTAACAGACTTGGCAGTCAATACGGAAATAGGCTAACCAACGCCTAAACTCGTCTTGTGCGGTGCGACAGGTGTCGGTCAAGTATCCGCGCACCTGCGACCATTGTTGTAGACCACGATAATAGAATATTTTCAACTCGTCGGTAATTACAAAAGGAAGTACACCGCATCGCAAACACTCCTTAAAGAGTAGGAGACGCCCTACCCGTCCATTTCCATCTTGAAACGGGTGTATACGCTCAAAACGCACATGAAAATCTAACAAAGTTTCCAGATTTTGTTCAGAGCATGCTATGTACTCGTCCAAGAGTTCTTTTATAGCCAGCGCAACTTTTTCAGGCGGGGTGGTTTCTTGCCCACCTACTTCGTTCGGTAGACGCTTATAAGCACCAACCGCAAACCACGACTTTTGACTATCGGTCGTAGCTTGCTTAAGAATTGTGTGCAAGTGAAATAGAAGCTGTTCTGAAGGGATCTCCATCGCATGCTCTAAAACCCAATCGAACGCTCGAAAATGATTTGTCGTTTCTATAATGTCATCTACAGAAAGCGCCTCTGTACCCTCATTCGCTACCATACGAGTTTCATAAATCAAGCGCGTCTGTTCTTCCGAGAGGCGACTCCCCTCAATCCTACAAGAATTATAGGCAAAAACTACTTGCAACTTGTGATATAGTCCACCTTTGCAATGCGATAAACGTTCCTCATTCAGACGATCGAGCAGCACAGACATTATTTACAACTCACGAGACGTCGAAGTTCTCTATCAAAGTTCTCGTGATTCACCCCTATTAACTGCTCTACCACTCTGAAGAAATTGTCATTACCACGACCACATTTTAGTAATTCGATAATTCCCTTTTCTCCCTTTTGTTTTTCTATTTCTCTACAAATGAGTGCCGCAATTATTTTATTCACTTCAATTGGTTTAGGGTAACCATATTCGGCAAGTACATCAGGATTTTTCTCAAAAAGAGACAAAAGTTGCACTCCCTTATGTTCGTCAAGATATTTTTGAAACACTGGCAATAATTCCTCCAATGCAGGCGATTTCGCATTAGGTGTTGTATAATAAGCATTCCCCCAATAATACGCCAAACCACACTCCGCAATACGATTTCGTTGGTTACCACGAATTCCCGCTGCATAGATATGCAATATATCATGCGAAAAGTCCTCATCATGCATACAGGCAAAGAGTGTACACGGGTCAACAATATACCCACTGTTCACGACTCCATTACGTGAATATTCGTACACACAGCCTTGAATATTCAGAGCCTCCTGAAAGTTCTGACATAAATAGACATCCCAGTGTCGTAGAGGAATTGCTAGTTTTCGGGCAATGGTCTTATTTTTCCGATCAAAAAGTTCCGCACGCTGCATATCAACAGAATCTGGGAAAAAGTAACGAATAGTACCGACTGTCTTTGTTTTCCAGAATCTTGTGTTGTAGTATAGAGGGCTAGCAAAGAACATGCGTTCCTCTTTTTCTCTCACAAGAATATCATAGATACGTCCTAACTCATCCCCTTTTGAAAGGACTAATGTTAGCATACATTTCGTCTCCGTCAAGGGATAAAGGTTAATCAATTGGGGATGAAAATATCCCGCCACTGTATCCTTGTTCTCTATACCCTGTAGATCACGAAAAAAGTTATAATGAAACACAATATTTTCAGGTTCTAACAGAGTAGTATCTATCTTTCCCGCACCGATACTAAACAACAGCCTATCAAGTGCTCCAACAATCCTATCTGTCTTAGCAACTGACAAACGAGAATGAAACGCTGACGATAGCTTAAATCTGGTTTGCGAATAGCCTACTAGTACAAACAGAAGACCTACAGCACATAGTGCAAAGCGTTTCATCTAAGAATTCCTACTGATTGTACGGCAAATGATACAATGGAGCAGTTGCAAACCTTATAATAACACGTACGGGATAATCGAAGTTAGACAGACAGCGATTGGAATCGGTAACCTTCAGATGAAGTCTCGCCTTATATTCCATATCACCTGCTAGTACACCTTCGTGACTCCAATTTACTTTAACAGGATTCGTATTTTCTGTTCCTGCCACCAAATCCAAATTAGTTATAGCTGGTTTATCCTCCAACGACCAAATATAGTTATACGTTCCAGGCGTGGTAGGCGTAAAAGTATAAGACTGAATGACATCCACACCGTTATTAGCACAAACCAGCGCTTGACCAGCAATAAGCCCTGTAGGTGGGATAGCTTGAACTAGCGTAGCTTCTTTCTCAGCAGCACAACCATCATTATCCACGGCTAACTTTAAGTGCAAGCCAGTTCCAGTTTCCGATAACGTGAAAAGCGTTGTTAAACTATTCTTATTGGTAAAAACACCATTCAATCCAGAATTCGACCATAAAGGCGTGCCATCGGGTAATGTTGTACCACTCAGAAGCACCGCACTCCCCTCTGAAAAGCACATAGTGTATGTACCTGCCTCGATATTAGGCATACGATTCACCTTAACAGGTACATTGTTGTGCAAACCCAAGCCATGCGTCACCGCACCATGGCGATACTCTAAACTAACGATCTGCACTTGTACAAATTTATCCGAAAGATTCGCGGCATCTGTATAATTTGCTTCAAGGTTGAAAAGATCTGTGGCTTGTGCTGTCACGGGTATAGTTAGTGTACGTGTATTGCCATCTACTTTATAGGTAACTAACATCGGAAGACAGTCAGACCAATTGCCACTAAAACTAAAACTTATAGGTACATTAACCTTGCCCCCAACAGGAGCACAATATTTACCCGAGAGATCTGTAATTGTTACCGTTGGCAAAATGGCATTGGTCGTTCCTAAACTATATTGCTGATCATTCACAGGATTTAGAGTCGCCAAAGCCTGCATACCGATCTGGCGTCCAAATACTCCGCTCGTTAGGACTTCAGATTCTATCCCTTCCCATCGTACAGGAGGCACTGTTCCTAATTTTACAACCCGTAAATCGGTATCAGCAGTACTAGTCGCCCAATCAAAACCAGAGGTTACAAAAACGACTTTAGCAGATGGAACAGTACCAGACACTTTCCACGAACGCATCTGATCTACGTAACTTACGGGGAAAAGCATACCCGTTTCTCTATTAAGAATAGCTTCTACACGCAGCTCGCCTGGTGTTAACCCCATTAATATCATCTGGTTCGCAAGTGTTGTACCTACGCCCAATGGGAAACGATAAGCAGTAACGCTTGGTAATACTTCTACATACAAAGGACCATCAATATACGACGCGACATGCCCATAAGACTCTGGTAAAAGCGCCGATGTATTATCTTGTGCGGCACGAATTTTCAGCTTTGTCGTTGACGAATTGCGTGGAGTAGATATCTTACCTTTCTTAAGTAGCAGATCGCCTTTCACTTCTACGATTCCGCCCGCAAGAATCTCGACGCCATGCTCATTTTCTACATATAGATGATTGAAAGCATTCGTCCCCTGAAAATCTTTTGTAGCGCCACCAATTTTTTGAAGTTCTGTACCTTTTAACCATACCCACGCATCGCTACCCGTTCCCGCATGGAAACCAGCTCCCGCTTCACGTTCAAAAGTTCCTAACAGACGTAGCCCTTTGTTATTAAGTGTATTGTCATACACGGTAGCTCCTTTCAGCTGAAGATCCTTACATACCGTAATATTCACGGCAGGCATCGTACGCTTGCCACTACCCGTCAACCACAAATACGGATATTCGTTAGGCGTCATGGCAGGTAACAAATAATCATTGCTACCTGCTAGAATAAGTCGTCCATCATTTGCGCAACCAAAGAACTGCGCATAATTACCGTTAGGTAACTCCCCCTTTGCTATCTCCAAAGCTCCCGAGCCACTAACATCTCCCAGCTCTGTACCTGTCACTGTTGGGACTATCTTCAATACGCCGTTACGCTCAATTACAACCGCCTTAGCCGTGGCACTATTGGCATCTATTGCTACCGAGTGCTTTACATGAATTGTCAGTCCGTTAGGGCCATCTGGTAAATCTATTGCTGGCGCAGCAGGCATATTATAAGGTTTCCAGATCGGATCAGCCCAGCCTCCATCTGCAATACTTTCTACTTCCTTAATAGTTAGAAAACATAAGGGAGCGCCAGCAGTATATCGTCCATCCAAAGAGGGCGCATTAGAGTACTTCCAAAGCAGCTTAAGGCTCGTTGCATCTTCCGAAAGATTGTGCTTAGTCTGCTGTACCCATTCGCCAGAAGGCAAGAAGCGAAGCGGTGCACTCTCTGTTACGACCATATTGGCTGCCATTAAGTCTTTAGGACACGAGAATTCAAACTGTCCCGTGAGCGCCTGATTCTGCGTTTCTACTTCCCAGTGGTAGTTTAATACTTTATCGCGACAATCGCCAATCACACCAAACATATTGCTCACATTCGCTACGCGCACAAAACCAGAATTATTAGCATACCCTGGCGCTGGAATGGTTAGTAAGGCAGGCGTATATTTATCAGCAAGTCCTAAAGGAAAAAGTATGGTACGATCGCCTTGCGCCAACTCCTGCTTAATTCCCTTAGAGACAAACGAACCTGCTGTTACAACATAATGAGTAGTCGTCCCCCTTTCTATTTTTCCACCTCTGAAAACTTGCAAAAGGTACCGATCTAAGAAAAAATTACCGTCCGAAAGATAAAGCGTACCATGTAAATTGATATCGTTAGCCGCAAGTGCTCCTGCGCTCTTTTTTATGGCAATAGAGCCATAATCGCCATTACCTCGCAACTCGGAACATTCAGATCCTACTAACTCTAAAATACCCGTTGTCTGGGTTCTAAAGCCGCCTTCATTCAACAAATTCCCTCTCAACTTCCAAACAGAGGACAAAAGATTTAACACGCCAGAATTGCTAACTGTTAAATTGCCATTGACTTCGGCTGCTATGGGAGTTTGATAGGTTAAACTATTTACACTCTGAACAGAAAGGTCGTTGAAAGTAAGCTTCGTAGCATTTCCACTGATAGTTTGCGTATTTCCCGAAAAAATCGTTTGATTCCCCTTACCCTCATATTCTCCATCGCAGATAAGAGATCCGCGTAGCGTCAAATCTACATTTTCCGCAGTTAGCTTTGCATTCGCAGTAATTTTCAAATCATTACTAACTTCAAGCGGTGTTCCCCAAAGTACTACTTCTTGATTACTCCCCTCGCAACTCAAATTGTAAAACTTTGTCGTAGATGACACAAGCACCTCTTTATTTGCCCCACCACCTGTTAAACGAATCGTACCACCTGTCACATTAGGCGCTAAGGATAGAATGCGTATATCGCCACCATCAGACTGTTTTCCACCAGATCCGCCATATATTAGTTCACCGGCCGTCATTTTGAATACCGTACCTGCTACATCCAAGCCAGCCGTACGTTCTGGTTTCAGAATCGGGATCACCGTAACCTTACCACCTGTTTGAATATATTGTAAACTAGCCCCAGGCGCATTACGTATCTTCCCGTAGACTTTTAATTCACCTCCATTAACTTCGATACTAGCAAAACTATTAGTCTTGTATTCAATATCGCCATACTTAACGTGCTGATTGGCTTTACCTATTTCTACACTCCCTTTTACTATATGAAGCTTACCAGCTAACCCCAAAGCCGTATTGCCACTTCGGACACCATTTGTACAAATTAATACTTGAAGGTTGTCATTATCAACTAGCATCTCCCCATCTCTACCGATATCAAACGAATTGTCTGTGGAGATATGAAATGTAAATGGCGATTTAATATGTAGAATACCGCGCACCAAACTGACCCAACCATTGGGCTTCGTCTGTGCAGGCAGAATGCCGCCTATATTTTCTACTGATAATACAGTTGAGGGATTACCTGTATAAAGTAAGAATTGACGGCTAATCAACGGATTAATCCCTTTTATACTAGCATTGGCAGTAGTCTGAAAATGAGTAGCTAAAAATCCGGTATTGCTAGCAAAAGCCAAAGGAGCATTCGTCTGGATATCCAGATCTGAGTAAAAATAGATATAAC
>CAJPTS010000111.1 GCA_905373625.1 Bacteroidia bacterium | reverse complement strand
CTTATACACTGGTTGCTGCGCGTAGACCTCCAAGATTTCCAAAATATTGAACCCGATTTAACCCTTTTCTTTGATGCTCCACTAAACTTTTCCATGCGTATTAACGAACAACGGAAAGTAAGCACTGCTTCCAGTCGTTCGTATACTGCGGGGAAACAAGATATACACGAAGCTAAGCTCGAATACCAGCAGGAGGTGCAGAACGTTTATCGGGCGTTGGGCAATTATCTTGCTAATTATCATACTATAGATTGTAGAGATAAAACGGGCAGTATGCTTCCTCCCGAGGTTATATTCCAGCGTGTGTTGGAACGTCTTACCACACTCCTGTAAAGTCTACCCTGTGCTTTTTTACATAAAATTCGTCGTAAAACGGAAATTTCCCTCTTCCAGTTTATTTTGAAATTTCCATTCAAAAGGCAATAATCTGTACATAAAACAAGTTTATTAATAGATGAATACATTGGGCAATATTTTTCGGCTTACCTTAAGTGGCGAGTCGCATGGACTGGGTATACTGCTTACATTGGAGGGATTGCCACCAGGTATTGCGTTAGACTCTGTTGATTTTGCTACGCCGCTCGCTCGCAGACGTGCCGCAGAAAAGGGTACAACACCAAGGAAGGAAACTGACCAACTGCAATTCCTCACAGGAGTCTACAAAGGATGCACAACAGGTGCGCCGCTTTCCATTTTTGTTACGAACAATGACACGCATCCGCAGGACTACGAACAATTTATGGATATACCGCGTCCAGGACATGCTGATTTTGTAGTCCGCTCCAAATACTTTTCCCATTCTGACCCGAGAGGGGGGGGAATGTTTTCGGGGCGATTAACGGTGGCGCTTGTGCTGGCTGGTACGTTGGCACGTACTCTTTTACTTAAAAAGGGGATTAGTATTGAAGCAAAAGTAGACACGATTGGCGGCAGGAAAGATTGGGAGGCTATTTTACAGGACGCTATACGCGACGGAGATTCTTTAGGCGGAACGGTGGTATGTAACATAGAAGGTGTACACATCGGGCTAGGTGAACCGTTTTTTTATAGCCTCGAATCGCTTCTATCGCACGCGCTTTTTTCTATTCCAGGTGTACGTGCACTAGAATTTGGTAACGGATTCGAAGGATGCGCTATGCGTGGAAGTGAATTTAATGATCCGCTTGTCGCTACAGACGGTACTACGCGCACCAACCATTGTGGGGGAATTGTAGGCGGGCTGAGCAATGGAAATCCTATACAATTTACGGTAGGATTCCGTCCAGCTGCTAGTATCGCAAAACCTCAAAGCGCCTTTAATCTGCGCACGCAGACAGAAGAAACGCTTTCCGTGAAAGGACGCCACGACCCCTGTTTCGTGTTGCGTTGTCCAGTTATTGTTGAGAGTGTCGCCGCCATGGTTTTGTATGATCTCGAGTTAATGTATGGTAGTCAAAGGCTAGCATTTGAATGCACATAGCTTTATTCGTCTCTTTTAAGAAACTGTTTAATCTATGCGGTAGGAGTTTTGTGTAAAAGCAGCCAATTGGTTTTGAAGAAGTGTCCGAAGGTACTATTTTTGTAACGTCGGGCGGGAAAGAGATTTACGGTTGCAACTTAAATACATCGCTTTGCGTAAACTCGGTAGCGGGGAGGTTTTGTACTAGACTCTAAAAGTGCGGTAATTATGAAAATAACGAGATTACTTTCTTGTTTTAAGGCAAAAATGACTGCCCTAAGCACGGTTGTGATGCTCTGTGCCATACTCTTTCCGTGGTCTGTGGGGGTTGCGCAGACAGTTACGCAGCCATGGCCGTCTTACCTACCTACTACTCCCGCGGGGGGAAATTGTAATGGCGTGCGGACTGCGCAGCTTTCGCTTCCGAATCCGCTCCCCGCAGGACAGCACCTTTATATACGTTTGGCGGTCTGGAATACGGGGATCGCCGTATCAAACTCCTTCATTGTAGAACGACTCGTTGGAGGGAAGTGGGAATCTGTACCTGTTACAGATCCTGCATTCAAGTTGCAGGACTCGCTTAACCAGTTCTCACAATATGATGACACCAATATAACCGAATGGGAAAGATTTAAGGGGACAGAAGATAAAGCTACGACGCCTCCTACCCCCACTTACGCCATGGACGTTACAAATATGCTAACGCCAGGAGTCGCGTATCGTATCCGCAACAAAGCCAACGTATTCCACTTAGGTACGGCACTGGCGTCTCCTTTTACCGTGCCTGCCAATTTTACCTATGGACCACAGGGAGATATTGTACCGCCCGGACACAAACCGCCACTAAGATATCTTACACCAGATGGGATCTGGGCTACTGTACCCACCGTCGGAGGTAAGCCGACTCTTAGAATTTGTAAAAAGGGTAAACTGAAGCTCACTGCCTCTGATACTCCAGATGACTCAGAAGATTTTTTCAACTACACGTGGACGCAAGCCAATAAGTTTGAAGCGCCCAACAATGTGAAAACAGTTACAATTACTGATCTCACTGTTCCACAAACTTTTACTGTGGAGAGAAGAGGGGTTTGCTCTGAGGTTATTAAAGAGGAGTTTGATGTTGATGTAGTGCCACAAATAAACCCCATAATTGATGTTGCAGGACTTAACGGTTTCTTCTGCGGAGATCAGTCTAAGGTGGTTACAATTAAAGAATTAAGTGGAGCTACAACGCTCTCTTGGGGAATAAAAGAGGACGGAAAAGCTACATATGATGAGCAAGTCGGGAATACTGCTCTTGCATTGCCTCCGCCACCAACACCACAAGATTACACGTTGACTGCTCCGTTGAACTTCAGATATTATTCGCACGTTGCTGCCCATTTGACAAATGGTGATCCTGTTGAGCACGAATTACGTATAGTTGCTACGAATGGTCAATGTGCAGGTATCAAGTTCTTGCGAGTTAAGGTCTATCCTGGCGTGATAAAGCCAGACGTCGTTACTACATATGCGCCTACTTCGCTCTGTTCGCCTGTAAACGTTACATACAGAGACCAAAAACAAGCATTACAACCCAAGGGTACAATCTATCGTTGGGAAATGGGGACTGCGCCCGTCTTCTCGCCAGTATCATCTAGTGCGGTATCTCCTACAACAACCGTGGTTAATACATCGCCTATTGCACAACCATTTCATTCCACTGTAACGGTCTCTGACAGATCGGGTACTTGCGTGCAAACGGCTTCTACAACTGCCTTCCCTCCAGATTATGCACACATCATGATTAAGCCCGAGGTTAAACCCGACTTTGTCATGATTCGTACTACACTTCCCCCAACCGTGCCTCCTACTCCAGCAGGATATTGTACACCCCAACTCTTGCGTTTAGAGGATAAAACCCCCAATGCCAAGTGGCGCGAGTGGAAGTTAATAGAACCTGCGGCTGGGACGCTTCCACAGAATATAATTACATGGGGACCTACACCTCCAGCTTCCCCTACAGGAACGAATCCAGATTTCTATGAGGTGAATCCGTTCACCGTAACGGTTAAGCGCAGACGTTATATAGAGATGAAGGTTAGTAACGGGGACTGCGAAGCCGTTAAACGGGCAGAAATTGTCGCTTATCCGCCTCCAACAGCAGGTAACCTTGTTAGAACCCCTATCGGGACGGACTGCTGGCCGTATAAGTTTAAGCTTAATCTTGCCAATATCGACAATGCTAGCTCAGTAGAGTGGCGAGTCGATAAAAATGGTGGATCGGGGGCGGCTAATCCGCAGGTCGGGACTTTTGAAATTCAAGCTGGTGTTACCACATGGGAACAAGATTTTGAATTCTCGAATGCTACTGATGCCAATGCCACTTGGACGGTTGTGGTCATACTGCACTCAAAAGGCGATGACTGTCCTATTGAGTTGCGTGAGGATGTCACGCTCGGCGCGAGAGTAAAAGTTCTACTCGAGAATGATGATCCCGAAGGATGTCCTGATGATAATACGGGGCAACGGAAGGTAAAAATCACTGACAAATCGCTGGCTGGACCTGCTGCCGTACGAGTTTGGAAGTTAGATGGTGTTCCCTTTACTCCGACTGATCTCGGCGGTGGGCTTTATGAGGTTACATTAACTAATCCCTCGTCCACGAGTACGGTTATGCCAAAGGTCAGTCTCGAGATCGCTGACGGGAATGGTTGTACTCAGACCGACGAGATTGAATTCAAACTCTTTCCGCGCGTCGATCCTGATTTTACACTAACCTATCCTGATCCCAGCGGTGTGATGCAAACTTTTGCACCTAACTCTACGCTTTGTCCCGATATTGACGGGACATTAACGGCGACGGGGATAGGTATATCGCGCTTCGAATGGATCATTACTAATAATGGTTCTACCCAAGAATACCACGGTGAGGGTACGCCTTATAATTTTCTCTTTACAAACGATTCTGATAACGATTTGCTATATACCGTAGCCCTCAAGGGGATTAACAGTGATAAGTGCTCTTACACTATATCAAAGTCTTATGGCATCCATCCTGGTATTAAGGCGGCGTTTACGGTAAAGAAAATTGATGAGTGTAACCCCTATAAAATTGAATTTATAGACCAGACTGCTACTAAGCTCTCCACATATAACAAAACTTGGAACGTGGATGGTGGGGTAGAAGATCCTGTAGGATCTAACATTTATGTTTATAATGTCCCAGGCACGAAGACCATCACGCTGGTTGCTACATCGCCCAATTGTACTTCCACATCCAAGCCTTATAAGTTTGATGTGCTCCCGCCTGTCGTTGCGTCAATTGCCTCTATTGCACCCGCTACTGAAATTTGTGCTCCCTCAGAGTTAACCTTTACGAACAATTCACAAAATGCAGTTCGTAACGAATGGACTTTTGAGGTTGGAGCTACTTCCTCTGTATTGCAAAGTGGAGCTGATATTAAATATACATACACCAATACGGGCGATGCACCGCGTACTGCTACTGTATTGTTGCAAGCATTTAATGCTAGAAACTGTAAAGCTGAAGCATCCCAGCAGGTCACCATATATCCAGAACCTCGACCTGAAAACGCCTTCAAAATTACGGACAAGTGTTCGCCTTTCACATTAGAATTCCAGAGCAGTGCGCCGAGTCTTGAAAACTACGAATGGAAGTTTACGCCATTCGGTATAGGTGCAGCCAGTGGTGCGCAAGTTATTAAAACGGGCGTGCAAAACGGAACGCCCGTACAGGCAGTACTCACTAATACGAGTCTGCACGACTTTATTACCTATCGTATTGAATACTCTGGTTCAAAGGTCTGGAGTCCTACTGTAACTTGCAGTGTAGGTCCTGTGCCTGTTGACGTTGTTACTGTCCCGCCAAAGTTAGATGTTACCATTGGCGTAAAGCCCAGACCTGGAGGTTTTAATGACGAACTTTGCTCTGGCGAAACGCCTGTAAGTTTTGATATACACTCAAAAGGTGGAGCGAACGTCAGTCATAAATGGGATTTCAATGACGGGGGAAATACGCAAGTATCCTACAACGAGGATCCTGTTGATCATCAATTTGAGAATAAAACGTTTGAGGATATCACTTGCCAAGTAAAGATAGTCTCTACGCAAGAAGAAACGCTTTGTACACTCACACAAGTTTTGCCTTTGGTAGTGCATCCCGAAGTTGTCGCTATATTCACCAAAGAAGACGGTGATATCTGCCAAACACCACGTATGATAACGTTCACGAATAGTTCTCGCGGCAATATAGGGACGGGTGTCACCCGTAATTTTGAGTGGGACTACGGATATGCCATCTCGGGCGTTCAGCAAAAAGAGATTAGAAATACTGTAGGAGTGCATCAGTGGGCGTTCCCTAATAATTTGCCCAACACAAATGCCACTATGAATGTTGAGCTTAATGTTGAAGAGCAATATGCATCGGGCAAGGTTTGTAAAAGTGCTACTCCAGCCACAGCGCAAGTTCTAGTGGCTCCTAAGCTCAAACCTCTTTTTACAGTAGATAAGTCTATTGCTTGTATACCTTTCTCGGTGGTATTTAGTAATAATTCAACTGGAGCTCCCGTCTTGCGTTATACTTGGGACTATGCTGACGGCACTACAAGTAGCGATGCCAATCCTACGCATACTCACACCTACAACAATATATCACTTTCCAATGTGATGAATTATGAGGTGAGTCTGACCATAGAAAATCCTGAAACGCGATGCAAAGAGACTACTAAACAGACCATTATGGCTTGCCCGAAGGTTACGGCGGATTTCGCAGTAGATAAGACTACATTTTGTACACCAGGAGAAGTGGTTGTAAAAAATAACTCGAAGAACGCGAATACCTTTAACTGGAATCTCTTACCTGGGATCGGGGGATCGATTCCCCCTACATATGATTATAGTAATGTCCGTATTCCATTATCTAATCCAACCAATGCTGACAGGACAGTGACGCTACAGCTCATTGCTTCACAAACATACCAACCTGGCAATCTGGTGTGTGACGATACAAAAG
>CAJPTS010000110.1 GCA_905373625.1 Bacteroidia bacterium | reverse complement strand
CTTTCCTGTATGGCTGGGATTGTTCCAAAACGTAACTCAGCCACTTTTGAGTATTCAGCATTGCGCTCCGCTTCGTTTGCCTCATTGACCAGTTTTTCATTCTCCTGTTTGAGACGATGTATCTCGTCCACCATCCCCTTTTCTTCTTCCCACTGGCTGCGCATCTGCGTACGTTTTTCGTTCAGATTTGCTAGCTCTTGCGTCACTTTTTCGAGTTGCTGCTTATCTTGTTCACGCTTAAACGCTTCACGCTCAATTTCGAGTTGCACAATCTTACGTTCTATTTCATCGAGCGCCTCGGGCACCGAATTAGCTTGCAACCGTATACGGGCAGCCGCCTCATCTACGAGGTCTATCGCCTTGTCGGGCAAGAAACGGTCGCCTATATAGCGCTGCGAGAGTTCTACAGAAGCGACTATGGCTTCGTCCTTAATACGCAGATTGTGATAAGCCTCAAAACGCTCGCGCAGACCACGGAGGATAGACACCGCATCTTCGGCAGTCGGTTCTTCGATCAGCACTCGTTGAAAACGCCGCTCGAGCGCCTTATCTTGCTCGAAATACTTTTGATACTCTTGCAAGGTGGTGGCACCTATGGCACGCAACTCGCCTCGAGCTAATGCAGGTTTTAAGATGTTGGCTGCATCCATAGCACCCTCACCTTTTCCCGCACCCACCAAAGTGTGAATTTCATCTATGAAGAGGACTATATTCCCCTCCGAGTTCACAACCTCGTTCACCACGCTCTTCAAACGTTCTTCAAACTCCCCTTGATATTTTGCTCCCGCGATGAGAGCGCCCATATCGAGTGAATAAATACGCTTGTCCAGCAAGTTGTCGGGTACATCGCCGCGTACGATACGGTGTGCGATACCTTCTGCTATAGCCGTTTTACCAACACCAGGTTCACCTATCAGGATGGGGTTATTCTTGGTACGACGCGACAGTATTTGCAGCACACGTCTAATTTCCTCATCACGCCCTATAACAGGATCAAGTTTGCCCGACTCTGCTTGTGCATTGAGGTCTATGGCGTAACGCGACAGCGCCTCGTATGTATTCTCTGCTCGTTTGTTGTCCACTTTTTTTCCTTTACGTATTACGGCAATAGCCTCTCGCAATTTCGCTTCGCTAATGCCCGCATGTTTGAAAATATCGCCCACCTCGCCTTTGGTATTGCAAAGTGCCAGCAGTATATGTTCGATGGTGATATAGCTATCGCCCATCTTCTTTGCTTCAGCATCAGCACGCTCCAGCATCTCTTGTGCTTCGCGGCTCATAAACAGTTCACCGCCAGATACTCTCGGCTGGCTTTTAACCACCGATTGCACTGCCGTGCGTATATTTTCAGTATTAGCACCTATCTTATTAAAGATGAAGCCCACCAGCTGCTCATTTTGCTCTATAATACCGAGGAGGATATGTGCAGGAGTTACGGCTTGCTGCCCGAATTCCTTCGCATACATACCGCCACGATTCACAGAATCCTGCGCACGCTCAGTCATTCTTTCAAATATATCGCTCATTATCATTCTCCTTTCCGTACTGTATTGCAGTACGCCTAGTTAGAATGCAAGCGGCACACCAAGCACCTTTTTGTGTCAAAGCGGCACAATCTATGACAAAAAGACTAATAAATGGCGATTTTTCATTACTAAAATGCCAAAATAACATGAAAAGAAGACGAGAGCCTATACAAGATACCAAGTAAGCTAAAAGGACATCGCCCTCTGGGAGAGCTTGTAAGAGTTAAAAGTAGCGCAGAAATTATAAATCAATGCGTTCGTCTTCCACTAGCGTTGCCGAGAGCTGTACGGAGACGACCCTCTTTGCGGGTTTGACTACCGTGCGAAGCACATGACTTTTTGATGAGCATTTAATCGCGATCGTTGCGGGCATCGCCCCGACAAGGGAAAAAATGGAAAGACTGTACGTCGTATATCAGCTGAGATGCGATTCGACGTGCAGGATGACGGAATCGCCTATGGCAATTCCGAATTGGTTAGCCACCAGATCGCACCGACAAGTAAAAAGGGCAAAGAGGCGCGGATCGTGGTAAGCAAATAGAGCTTCTAGATTACTCTGCCCTTTTGCAATGATAATATCCGCCTCGTTGAGTATCTCGCGAAAACGTTGGTTGGCTACCGCGGGGATCGTATTGGGAGCATCGCAGCCATTAACTATGACCTTAGCACAACGCCGCATCGAGACGTAGTCAGCATCCTGTCCCGAGGCAGCATATCCAGCATACGGACAATTCACGACATAATATACTTCTGCCCCGGGGATGGTGCGAATAAACATGTGATCAAACACAATTTCTCCCGCACGGTCTGCCAAATAGACAATTTTTGAGCCGTTATGAATACGACTCTTGAGTAACTCGCCGTCGTCTATCGCTAAACGCGCCCGAATGCCCTCATCTACTTCCGCCATAATATGTTGGGCAGAATCTTTCACAAAGTCAACGCGTGTACCAACAAGTGCAATGCGCATGGCATTTCGAAAGGGATTACTTCCCATTTTTACGCGCACCTTCAGCGAGGGTAAAATCTCGAGTGCACGGTCATTCATGGCTTTCTTGTACTGCCAAAAAGGGAATTCTCCCTGATAACGCTGGGCGAGCGTTTGATAAGCCTCGCGCAAAAAGTCATTAGGCGGTGTTTTGAAACCGTGATCACCATAAAGTGAAGCTAATTCCGCCACAAAGGAAGATCGCTCAGCAGGTGTAGCGCTAAACGCGTCGAGAAGTGCATTCATTTTCTCCAGAATACACGGGAAGCAGCGATGATCGCCCAAGAAGGTATTCTCGCCACCACAGAGGTTTGTCGTCTGCTCGGTATCAACAGTTAATTGCATCTCGTTTCCACACCCATTGCACTAAGAGTTAACATTTTCGGGCGTATAATGTTCAAAGCATAAAAAAGGCGTAGCAGCCAGCCACGCCTCATATCGGTTGTCACGCACAAATGCGCTTCAGTTCTAGTCTTTTTCAGACAGTTCTTGCGTCCCCTCCTCCTTAAAAGCTTGCCAACCGTGCGCATCAATGGCAAATTCTTTGCCTTCGGAGGTGACCAGTATCGCGCCCTGTTCATAGTTTGTGGTGTACCCTATCACACTTACCCCCATATCTTCCATTTTCTGATTATAGTCAGCAGGAACGGTAAAGAGGAGTTCGTAATCCTCACCGCCATTCATGGCCACAAATAGCGGATCAAGATGTAATTCTTCGGCAACTCGATAGGTCTCTTGGTCTATGGGTAGCCGCTCAGGGTATATCCGACAGCCCACGTGCGAGCTTTTACAAATATGCAGGAGTTCACTCGAGAGTCCGTCACTGATGTCCATCATAGCCGATGGTTTTATTCCCGCAGCTGCGAACTGCTGAAAGGCATCTCTCCGTGGTCGGGGACGCAGGAGGCGTCCGATGACAAATTCATATCCGTCTAATTTTGGCTGAACAGTGGGTTGCTTGGCAAACACTTGGGTTTCTAACTCCAAAATCCGCAAACCGCAATAGGCTGCGCCCAAATTACCCGTCACACACACCAGTTCGTTCACCTTAGCGCCCGAACGATAACACAGCGCCTCTGGCTTGGCAAATCCCATGGCAGTAATCGAAATTGTCAGCCCTGTTAACGAAGCAGAGGTGTCTCCGCCTACCAAATCCACACCGAACTCGTCACAAGCTATACGGATACCCTTGTAGAGATCTTCTAGCTGTTCCACAGTAAAGCGTTGCGATACGCCGATGGTTACCGTAATAGCAACAGGACGAGCATTCATGGCGTAGACGTCGCTCAAATTAACCACCACCGCTTTGTAACCGAGATGCACCAACGCTGTATAGGTCAGGTTGAAATGTATTCCCTCCAGAAGTACATCGGTCGTAACTACGAGCTGTTCGCCTTCTGGCGGTTGTATAACAGCCGCGTCATCGCCCACCCCGAGCTTAGTTTCGGCGTGCAGAGCGGGGAAGTCTTTTGTTAAATGCTCAATCAGAGCAAACTCGCCAAACGACGAGAGAGGGCGTCCCTTTGGTTGCTCGTCCATTTACTCGGTGATATATTCCATATGGCTCTGGTCTGTAATGCGTTCGCAATAGTGACAGCGGAGCGACACGGGGTTGTCAGAGAGTACCTCAAACTGAGGCTCTACTTGGTCATTATTGGTTATACATTTCGGGTTTACACAACGCACTATGCCCGTAATTCTTTCAGGCAGACGCACCTCGAGCTTTTCCACCACTTCAAAATTCCGAATGATGTTAAGCTTTGCATGTGGCGCCACCATGGCAATTCGGTTTATTTCTTCAGCCTTAAAGAACTTGTCAGCAATCTTGATAATCCCCTTCTTTCCCAAACGCTGGCTGGTCAGGTTCACCCCGAAGGTCATCTGATTACTAAGTTTACTCAGCCCTAGGATCTGTATTACCTTAAAGAGGGCATCGGCTGGAATATGATCTATCACAGTACCATTTTCTATGGCACTGACCACGCGATCTTTCTTATTGTTCGTTTCCATTGACTCCGTTTTTTTGAGGGTTGACTTAACAATTTTCAGGCTTTTTGCCCAATATGGTACTCATTATTGCCATACGCGTATAGACTCCGTTGCGTGCCTGCTGGAAGTAATATGCTTTGAGGTTCTCATCAACATCTGTGGCAATTTCGTTCACACGGGGTAGTGGGTGCAACACGCGCAAATTCTCTTTGGTATTCTGCAAAAGCGCATTGCGGAGCACGTAGACGTTCTTTACCTTTTCATACTCCAGCGGATCAGAGAAGCGCTCACGCTGCACGCGCGTCATATAGAGTATATCTGCTTGGGCAATAGTTTCTTCGTTAAGCGCTTCGTACTCGATATACTCGAGCTTACGATCACTTAAAAACTTACGGTATTCGTCGGGAAGCCTAAGTTCTGGCGGAGCAATGAAGATGAATTTCGCCTTAAAAAGTGACATGGCCATGAGGAGCGAGTGGACTGTACGTCCGTACTTCAAATCGCCCACCATACAGATGGTTAAGTTCTCTAACGTGGCTTGTGTCTTTCGTATAGAGAAGAGGTCTAGCAGCGTTTGTGTGGGGTGTTGATTCGCCCCATCACCCGCATTGATAATGGGCACAGGAGACACCTCCGATGCGTAGCGTGCAGCCCCTTCTATGGGGTGACGCATAACAATCAGATCGACGTAATTCGATACGGTCAGTATCGTATCTTTCAAACTCTCGCCTTTTGATACGCTGGAGCTGGAGGCTTCTGCAAAGCCAAGCACTCGTCCGCGCAGCTGGTTAACGGCACTCTCGAAGCTCAGCCGAGTCCGTGTAGAAGGTTCAAAGAAGAGGGTAGCGACTACGTGACCTTCTAAAACTTTCTGACGGGGTTGCTGCGAATACAGCTCCGCCATATCTAAGATTGCAATGATCTCCTCTCGGGTTAAATCATTGATTGACACTAAACTTTTGCCTTGCATGACCACTCTATTTGCAATGTAATTTTTCAGACTCCGTAAGCTAATACTCTCCTAGCACCTCAAATTTGGGCAGCCCGTTGAGCTCGGCTACCACGTGCTCGCGGTATATTTTCTTGAAACATGCCATCATCTCACACCGATCCGTCCAGTTTTCTGAAAGCACTTCGCCTTCATAACGTTTCAGTGTGGCATAGACACTATGCGTGTCCTCATAACCGAATACCATCTGCACCTGTAGCATCACCTCCCGCCAGACGACCTCGGCATGTGTAAGCGCATCTTCGGTGGCAGTTCTGTAGGCTTCTATAAGCCCTGGTACGCCGAGTTTTATACCACCAAAATAGCGCACCACCGCCACTAAAACCTGTGTGAGCTCTTGCGCACGAAGCACTCCGAGAATGGGGCGTCCTGCCGTCCCACTGGGCTCTCCGTCATCATTTGCACGGAACTCTGCGGCATCAAAACCTAACAGGTAAGCATAGCAACAATGCCGTGCAGCATGGTGCTCCTTACGAAGGTTGTGCAGGAGGGACTGGATCTGCTCCGCACTAGTCACAGGATAAGCGTAGGCGATAAAACGACTACCTTTTTCTTTATACAGTCCTTCGCTGGGGGCTGCAAGAGTTTTATACCGCGCAGTCATTCCTAGCAGGAGTCCGTATTTTTCAATAGAGGAATTAAGAAAAGAAAGGGAAAACCGACAAAGAATCGGAAAAAAAGACCGCTCAACAACGATTTAATCGCTCGGCGGGATATGCACATACTATTTGCGTTTTGCAACAAAGTACGTCCCCCATGTTTTTTGTTGTGTCAAAGGTAGTAAATTCTCAATTGGTAGGTAGCGAATACGGTAAGGTAGACGCTATCCGTTTTTTCCGTAGGGGCGAGGCGCGCCTCGCCCAGAGACGAAAGACGAATGACGAAATAAACGCTTTGCGCGTACTTCGTACCTAAAGAAGGGTGGTTACTTCGTACTTTGAACCT
>CAJPTS010000109.1 GCA_905373625.1 Bacteroidia bacterium | reverse complement strand
GACTTTACTGTTAAGGTGACTTTTACCGAGGCGGAAAAGCCCAAGCCGCCTATTAACCCAGAAGAGAGTTTTCAATTCTTGGCACTGAACGTTACGGGCAAAGGATCTGTAAAAGTCTTTTGCAACAATGAGGAGGTTAAGCCGCAGGGAAAAATTAAGCGTGGAGAGAAAATAACTATTGTGGCAACACCCGAGGAGGGTTGGGAGGGGCTTCCCGCAAATATGCGCGTAACGGCTTCTGAAAAAATTTCTGACTATGAGTGGAAGCCAAAAGGCGATTTTGTAATTGGGATGCTCTTTATGTTGAAACCACCGCCACCTACGCCAAAGCCCGAGCCACCAACCCCACCTACCCCAACCGGTGTAGATGAAATAGATTACTCTCTGTTAACAGTAGCTCCGAATCCGTTTACCGAAGAACTAAAAATTTTGCGGCAAGAGGAATGGTTGGGCATGCTCTACTATGAAATAATTAATGCCCGAGGTATTACAATGCGTACGGGGCACTTTGATAGTAATGAGCTCGTGTTAGATACTCACAGCTTGCCTGCTGGGCTTTACTTGGTGCGTATTTCGTTACAAAATTCTGTAGTTTCTAAAACCTTTAGAGTTATAAAAAAGTAGGTTGTTTTATCTTGTAAGGTTTGATATATTAGGCATTCCCTTTTTTAGCTACTAAAATACAGATCGGACAGCAAAATTCCCTGCCTGCTGGAGGTCATTAGTGCTGAGTTTGCGTAATTCGTAGCGTGCAGAGAGCTCTATGTGGCGCGAAAGTTTGTATCGCAATGTAAACTGGTTTATTAGGTTGTTCCCGTCAGCATATCCGTGCGTTAGGCTGTAAGCCAAAGGGTTATTTTGCAAAGCCTTTGTTGACGTACGAGCATAAATAATACTAACATTGCCTGAAAAGGATTTCCCTAACGGAAATTGCAACATATATTTGCACTCTGTCATGTGTGAGCGCGCGGGACTTTGTTGCACGTTTAGCCATGTTTTCTGGACTTCTATGCGTTGTTCTGCTTGGTTTCTATAGCGTCTACCGATAACGCCACGCACAACCCAGATGCGCGAATCGAGCGCCTGTTGTGTGCCATATGGCACTCGTTGTCTTTTACTTTTCCATTCGCCCGCCAGTTCGCCTATCCATGCCGACGCTTCAGGTGTGGCAAACCCTGCACGCCAGGATGCCTCATCTGTCGTTGTACGCCCTTGTGAAAGCTGTTGCATTTGCAACGAATAAGCTCCGCCGACATAGGCTTGCAAGGGAGCAGTATTTCTATTATACCAAAGCGTGGCATTGAGTAAACGCTGCGCTTGTAGGGCTTGCGCAAGCGCTCCAAGGGGTAGGAATGCAGTACTCCAATTCGTACTTTTCCGCTTTTGTCCTAAAGTTGTACTGATCTCTAAATCAATCCGTTTGTACCAACGGGTAAGAGAATCTATGGCACTAGCATTGGCCCGTGGAGTAAAATTTAAGGCAAGTTGTAGATTACTAATACGCGTGGCATGTGTGGTTGAAGAAGGTACCATCTGGAGTACATAACACCCTTGCTCCTGAAAGGCCGCGAGTACAAACTCGTCAAGTTGTTCCACGCCATCGCCATTCGCATCAATCCAGGTATAGCGCCCCTGCCCGTCAGGAACTCTGATATAGTGTTGCTGCCACTCTGGTGTGTTCTCCGTAGATAGCTCTTGCTGTAGTATAATCCGAATGCGTTCGCGCCACAAAGCGAACTGGCTTCCGAGTTGTGCCAATAGTACGTGGGTTGTGAGCGGGACGCGGGCAGTATAATAGGAGGTCAAATGCTGGTAATTGAGCCGTGCCGTATAGTTCCCATAGTGCTGTAGATTGAGCTTACTTTGTGCTACAGCCTCCCATGTATGGCGTCGAGGCTGCTGTAGGGGGAGTACTACAGCGTCGTCATGTCTGTAGGCGATCTCCAGTTGTGTGGCGTATGAAGCCGAATCGCTCCACTTCATACGTAGCCCCGTTCGTAACCAACGATAATCGTCATACAAAACCTCATTACGTTTGTTTGTGGATTGTAGCTCGCCGTCTACGAAGTAAGTGGGTTGTATATAACGCAAACGAAACATCAACTCGCTGTGTAACTGCCCCACCCAGCGCTGGAGAGAGTCGTTCTGCACTCGACGCGTACTAGCCTTCATTTTATAGGCGAAGTAGCGCCACAGGTATTCTTGGTCGCGATCAATAGCAAAACCGCGGAAATGGCGGCTTAAAAGCAGATTTGTGCCTATCTTTGAGATACCTCGCTTGCTGCGCATGAGCAACCATAAAGCGGCATCGCTCCATGTGTCAGTCGGTAGTGCCTCATTTAGCCCCCAGTTGCGCATAAAATTCACTGGAAGGTAGTTTTGTACAGCACGGAAATCTCGTAAGACAATACGTCCTTTTCCACCTATCCAAAAAGTTTGTTCGCCGAGCGAACCTAAGCGCCATTCGGAGTGAGCTTCGGTTGCAATTCCGTCGTGTGTGTGCTTGTTTTCTGCTTGTAGCGTATTCTGGTCGTAGTGGCTGTAGGCTATCGTAATTTGAGCGTTGTAATAGTTACGCTGTTTGCTTGCCGTTGCCTGAATCACTTGGTGGCTTCGTGGGGGCGTAATTTCCTCGCCCACCAGATAGTTTCCCTGAGGTTTGCCCGCGAGTGGCGCACGCCATAAATAAATGGGTTCGTTATTCTCTCCTTGAGCTTGTATATAATCTCCGCCCTCAGCGCTGTAACGGAAGGTAGGCGTATAAACCGAATCGTACAAACCTGCGGCTACGTGTCGAAAAAATGAGTAATGCACGGAATTCACGACAGTATCTACCACTATGTACCCACTGTGGCGTTTGCCGTCTTTTTTTTCACTTAACTGAATAAATTTCAGTGTCTCTTGTGTGGGCGGTAGGGCTGCCAATCCATCGAGCGCTTCTTGTTTACTATTGGGCAATTGAAGAGTAGATGCGGCGTCGTGTGCCACGTACGTCTGTATTTGGAGTCCCCATCCGTGTCGTAATGCGCTGCGCGCGCTTCCGTGAAGGAGATAACGCGTATAACGCTGCACGGCTTTTTCGTATTTTACGTGTATACGACTTCCTGCCCTTATGGGGCGCGATACGGTAAAGCGGATCTCGCCCAAATTATAGTCTATGGTGTAATCTTTATCATAGCCTCGTGTGAGCTGCACGCCATCGAGGTAGACGTACTCGCTACCCGCTACGGCGGTTACTTGTAGGAGAGCAGACGAACCATAAATGCGGTACGGTCCTTGAATACCTTCTTGCCCATAGAGCTCTATCTCAGCATATTCGCCTTTTGTAACACCTAGAGCCACGTCTAGTTGTAAAGTATCGTTACGTGCGGAGTGTATTTCGTTTTTATACCTCACTCCCTGTATGGGGGTATTGTAATAGAGAAAATGATTGTCGCTGTGTAATTCCAAGTCGCCTCCTTCAGCCATCCAAAGGGAGTCTGATACGCGCAAATAGATTCTGTCCAAGGCTTTAACTTGCGTAGTGGTACCGTCGGGTTGGAATGGTAGAGATTGGTCAGAGAGCTCGCCTACAACGCGTAATCCCGACTCGAGTTGGCCCTCTAGCTCTAAATGCATACGTCCCGCAAAAGGAGTTTGAACACTTTCGCCTACAGTTGCTTCCCGAGTGGCATATCCGCGCAAAGTGAAAGGAGCAGTAAGGGGAGTTTTGGCACTGGTTTGTTGCGCTTGTTGTATCTGCTTCCAACGCGGAAGGTCAGCGGGACTTACAGAATCCAACAGTGCATAAACGTTGTACTCGCCCTGCATTGAGCGGCGGAGGCGTCGGTATTGAATCCAGATAGTATCGTGTTCCGTAGCTGACTCTACTTCGATGTTCAGGCGGCGTGCCGTGCTGTCTAATTGCACAATAGGTGTAATACCTGCGGGGAGTGTACTGCGAACAATGCGAAGGCTGTTGGGAAGGATGGGAGAATCGCCTAGCCAATAGGTGCGTTTAGAAAGAGAAAAAGCACACAGCGTATCGCCCAGCTGTACATTAGTACGCCACACAATACTATCTGCATTTTGGGCTGCGAGCGCATTCACAAAAAGGGAAAGAAGTACAAGAAAAACGAGGCGCGAGGGTGTACAAAGCTTATCGCCTAAACGACGGCTGAGAGAAAATGCCCACATCTATGAAATGGGATGGAATGAGATCAGCGTGCGTAGCTCGTACTGGGCAGATATCTATGCCGCCGCGCCGAGTGTAAAGACAAGAAAGCATTAGGCGAGTAGGATGGTACTGGTGTGAAATCGCTGTGAAAAGTTCATCGCATATAGCTTCATGAAAGCCGCGCTCCCATCGTTTGGCTAAGAGGATATCTAATAATTCGGCGCGAGAAGGGAGCTGTGCGCCTGCCATATGTAAGACTAATGACCCCCAATCGGGCTGACCAGTGACTGGACAAAGCGAAGCTAAGAGGTGTGAGGCTATACGTAATTCGTTGTTGTAAAGTTGAAATGGTACTGTGGATGTCTCTAATAGCGGGTAGCCCTTTAATACCTCTGCACCGTTATAAGCAGAGTGAAGGGCACAAGCAACCTCAGTGTGTAAGACCGCCGCGAGATCTTTTGTTATTATTTGTTTCAGTTGTTGGAGAACCTCTGTAGGCGTCTTCCCCAAGCGCTCATTGGCGAGCGAGTATAGATAGAGTTTAAGTGATTTACTCTCTACAATAAACTGACTGTTCCGATTGTATACAAGTTTAGCAATAGCCTGTACGGGCATTCCATCCTCGCACAATGCGCACAGCTCGTAAATATGCCAGACGTCAAAGCCCGCCCCCTCTATTTCTGATTGGCGCGGAATAGCCTCAAGGAGCGAAGCATCGTAATGGCTGGGTAGCGACGAACGTTGTCCTAAATGACGTGCAGTGGGCATATTTCGTTAATACAAAAGAATATATATTGCTAATAGAATAAATTATTAAAACAAATACGTGGCAGGCTATGCAGGATCGTCAGAGCGGCGAGGGAGCTCGTGTAAAATGCGTTTCAAAAGCTCGTCTACTGATATGTCTAAGCAAGCATAATCGCCGCGTAGACACTTCTTGTTACCATATATAGAGCAGGGGCGACAGTCTAACTCCTCACGTTCTACAGATAGATTCTCTGACTGTCCCCAGCCATAAAACCCCGCATAGCGGTGAGTTGCGCCCCAAATAGAAATAACTGGCGTACCCGCCCAAGAGGCCAGATGCATATTGGCAGAGTCCATACTCACCATGAGGTCAAGGCGTTGCATTACACTTAATTCCTCTTGGAGGTTAAGGTGATAGGCGGGGAGTACTACAATGTTTGGCTTTGTCGCCCAGCGTTCCAGAAGCAGCTCTTCCTCTCCCCGACTACCAAAGAGGAGTACTTGGATATCCTGTTTAACGAGACGCTTTACAAGCTCTTGCATACGTTCCAGCGGATAAATCTTCCCCCTGTGCTTAGCAAATGGTGCAATACCTACGCGGAGGCTATTCTTGTTCAAAACAGACAGGAGCGTTGCTGGAATTTCTACGGGAGTAAGCCCGCCCAGCTCGTAAGGTATTTGTACTTTACAGTCTAAGCGTTGCAATACATCTGCATAGCGCTTTACCGTATGCGTCAACGGGAACAGTTTTTTCCCCTTCTCGCGCGTGAGGAGTTTCTTTTCCTTACGTCCTTTATCTATCGAGCGGATTTTATATAGATGGGGTAAATGTAAGAGGCGTAAAAAGAAGATAAGCAGCCACGAACGTAAAACGCTGTGAACGTCGGCAATGGCAGTAAAGTCATTCTCTTTCTCAAGCGTTCGAGCTAAACGCCAAAGTCCTCGTATGCCTTTATTACGCTTCCGGATGTCTGCTTCTATAAAATTTACCCCTTCTATGGCTTCAAAGAACGGGCGTGCAAAGGGCTGCGACAGTACGGTGAGTGCCACATCGGGATGCTGCTCGCGCATACTCCGAACTACGGGGAGAAGCATCACCACATCGCCTAAAGCGCTCAAACGGATTAGGAGGACGTGAGGCGTTTTCTTCTTTTTCACCACGTAAAAGTTCGGATTATTTTTGCCCTCGCAGAATGGGATTCAACGTAGGATCGTTGTACATCTTCATCTGGCGGTAAGTCTTCATTACCTTCTCTCCTGTCGCATACGCTTCTAACAGCTGATCTAGCGCCGTGGAGAGATCCACGCGTTGCGTAAGCAGTACATCGAGCTTTTGCTGACAACGTGCTCTGTGCTCTGCGGTCGCCTCTAGATCCGTTGCCTGTAGCTGCATATGATAGATCTTTAGTGTGAGAATAGAGAGGCGATCTACAGCCCAAGCAGGACTCTCAGTGTTGAGGGTTGCAGTATTTTGGGGAGTTACTGAGGCAAATTGTTCAAAGAAAAGTGTGTCTATCTGCTCCACGATGTCCGTACGGCGCTGATTCCACGCATCTATC
>CAJPTS010000108.1 GCA_905373625.1 Bacteroidia bacterium | reverse complement strand
GCCATATTCTGTAGCGATCTTTCTAAACTCTTCGCTATTCTTATCATCAATGCATTTGATATAGCACAGATTTATATTACAAGCACTATATTCCTCGCCTTCTATAAGCCAAGTTTCGATGTGAGTTGGTACAAAATATTTCTCCATGAAATAATGCGTTGTACGTGCTTTGCAACCATCAATCTTCTTATTACACCCTGTGAGTGTTAAAAGAAACGGGAACAATAGGAGAAGAGCTAGCCTAATTATCAACAATGCGTGAGCGAAGATAGAAAATGACCTGTGCGTTTTCATTGTACTAAATTCTTTGAGGTTTTATAGTAACAGGGATGAGCAGACGTCATAAATATATGAATTGAGCATCTGCTGCATTGCTTACACACTCTGTCGCTGACAATTTACGGATGTGTCCCATCCTTCTCGTTTAGTATAAACACCCTCGTATCTACGAGGGAAGGGAAGTCCTAACGCAGAGTATTGCTCTTTTTGTGACGGCGGGGGCAATATATACCACCAATTACCAGTTTTTTCATTTTCGTATTGTTTTATTATTGTCAAATTTATTACATTACACGCAAAAAAACAAATCAACAGAATGTAGCAGCTGTTTATGTTCTCTTATAATGAAGTGCTAAGAGGAGGGCGTTGAACAACCACTCTATACTTTCCCAACCCCGTTTTGAGAGCTTTTTTTGCACTAAAGCTCCTTAATCAGACCTTTCGTGGGAGGTTATTTTTTTCATTTTTATTCCTTTTTGCACCATTTCGACACTAATGGGAGATTAATGGGATTCAGCCCCATTCTACACGTATTGGTAAACGAAATATACACGACTACATGATCTAGCTCCAGAACGGTCTACAGAAGTTCGACGTGATAAGCGAGCTCAGCTAGCTTTTCAAGCCCCGAACGCGTATCTGTGCGATCATCTACTACTAACGACTTATTCTGATTTATAGCACTAAGTTAATATAAATCACCGAATTAGACAAATTTTACCGTGCAATTGCCTCTTGCTTATGTGTAGCTCTAAAAAAAGTGTGCCCCTTACTTTCATTACCTTTGCTACTAAAATAAAAAAGGGCGATGAGCAACGAGAAGATCTCGGTGGTAATAAATACCTTGAATTCTGAACAATACTTGGAGCGAGTCTTGCGCTCGGTTACTCCGTTTGACGAGATCGTGATCTGTGACATGGGGAGTCAGGACGCCACTCTCGCCCTCGCTGCTCAGTACCACTGCTACGTGGTAACGCATCCCCCTACGGGTTTTGTAGAACCAGCTCGGAATTTTGCAATACAGTCGGCAACGCATCCTTGGGTCTTGGTTGTAGACTCTGACGAGCTGGTACAGCCGAACCTAGTAACCTACCTCCGCGCACATGTCGCCAAAGAACACCCCGAGGAGGGAGTACGCATTCCACGTAAAAATTATTTCAAGGGACGCTGGATGCGTAGCGATTACCCCGATTATACTTGTAGATTCTTTCGTAAGGATGCCGTAGACTGGCCGCCATACGTACATCGCCAGCCTAAAATTACGGGGACGCTCCTAACCATTGACAGGAAGCGTACAGATCTCGCCTTTATACATCTTATAAATCCTTCCATAACGGCAAGGCTGAAAAAGTTAGAGGCATATACGAACTGGGAGCTGGAAAAACGTGCCAACGAATCAGCTGGTTTCGCAAAATTGATTTTCGCACCATGGTTTCGTTTTGTAAAGTCCTACATTCTAAAAGGAGGCTTTCGCGAAGGTCGTGCAGGGTATATTCACGCCAAGTTAGACGCTACGTATAAATTTGTCACCCTAGCAAAGATGTGGGAGGCGCGTACTACACTGAGCGAATCGCCCGATTTAACAATGTTCTCGGAGAACAAAAACGATAAGAGCGCAAGCCAAGAATGACGAACCTATATGTCGTAATAATGGCGGGTGGAGGTGGGCTTCGGCTTTGGCCTGCCAGTAGGCGTTCGCATCCCAAACAGTTTCTTGATCTGCTCGGAAGCGGTGAAACGCTATTACAGACCACTTATAACCGTGCTAAGCATTTCGTCCCCGACGAGTTTATCATTGTCGTCACGGCACAAGAATATACCGAGCTAGTTGCAGAACAACTCCCCTTACTCCCACAGGAAAATATATTGGGTGAGCCTTGTAAACGGAATACCGCTCCATGCCTAGCGCTTGCCAATACTTGGATTCGCGCCCGCGAGCCCAAAGCCCTCATGTTAGTACTCTCGAGTGATCATCATATACCCGACCTCGCTGCTTTTACCAATTGTGTTACAGGGGGCATCGCATTCTGTAAAGAACACCCAGAGGCACTATTAACAGTTGGGTTACACCCATCTCGCGCCGAAACGGGGTACGGCTATATAGAGATCGGTTCGGCAGATGATGCGAATATAACGAAGGTGAATAGCTTTCTCGAAAAGCCAGATCTAGCCACTGCACAAACCTATGTGGCTGATGGCAAACACTTGTGGAATAGTGGAATCTTCTTATGGAGCTGCGTGGCGCTTGCCCAAGCAATAGAGCGTTTTCTCCCCCGCGTACACCAAGCTTTTCTACCTTTAGAACACCTAACAAATATAAACAGAGAGAACATAGAGGTGTTATATACAGACTGCCCCGAAATATCTATTGATAAGGGAGTCCTAGAGCGTTCCGATGCTGTTTACGTACTCCATGGTACATTTGAGTGGTCAGATCTCGGCACATGGGGGGCTATCGCGCGTTATATGCCCCAAAATGACGCTTCGAATGCGACGGTAGGTACGGTATTTACTCAAGATGCGCGTCATTGTATTGTGTACTCAGACAGCAGTCAGCTCGTGGCTCTTGTTGGGGTAGACGGTATTACAGTGGCTTGGCACGATAACGCATTACTAATTTGCCCCACAGAGCGAGAACAAGAAGTACGCGGCCTTGTCAAAACAATTGCGGACGTTTACGGTGAGAAATATTTGTAGCATTTTATAAGAATCGGAGCATATGCAGGTTACTAGTGAGATGATCGGCACTCTCGATCAGCGAGTTGCGGCGCTGGGGAGGCATCTTTGACATCGAAGGGAAGCGTATACAATACGCTGCCGAACAGGCTTTAACAACTGCGGCGGATTTCTGGGATGATAGCGAAGCGGCGGAAAAGCAATTGCGTAAGGTCGCGGCTATTGCTAGTTGGATTCAACACTTCGAACGTGTCAAGAAAGAGTGCGATGACCTCGATGTACTCTACGACTTTTATAAAGCGGGAGAGGTTAACGAAGCAGAGCTGGAAGAAGCGTATAATAGCACGCTTGTACTGATTGAGGAGCTCGAACTGCGCCAAATGCTCGGCAAACCCGAAGATAATTTAGGCGCAATTCTTAAAATAAACTCGGGGGCAGGTGGTACTGAGAGTATGGACTGGGCGATGATGCTCATGCGCATGTACCAGCACTGGGCAGATCGAAATAATTACAAGTACAAGATCGCTGACTTGCAAGAGGGAGAGGAAGCAGGTATTAAGTCGGTGACAATGGAAATCGTTGGAGACCTCGCCTATGGGTATCTTAAGGGAGAAAACGGTGTGCATCGTTTGGTACGCATCTCGCCATTTGATTCGAATGCTCGCCGTCATACGTCCTTTGCCTCTGTTTTTGTAGCGCCCGCGATAGATGACAATATTGAAATTGTAGTAAACCCCGCAGACATCAAATGGGATACTTATCGCTCCTCAGGAGCTGGCGGGCAAAATGTGAACAAGGTCGAAACGGGAGTTCGATTGTATCACATCCCCACGGGGATCGTAATAGAAAATACAGAGACACGCTCACAACTTCAAAACCGTGAGAATGCCATGCGCCTTCTCAAATCGCATCTCTACGAGCTGGAACTCCGTAAGCGGGAGGAAGAAAAACGAAAAATTGAAGGAAGCAAGAAAAAAATCGAATGGGGGAGTCAAATACGGAACTACGTAATGCAACCCTATCGGCTCGTAAAAGACCTGCGCACCAACTATGAAACCTCCGATGTACAAGCTGTTCTTGACGGAGCAATAGAACCCTTCATTAAAGAGTACCTCTTGCAGGAAGGAGCTGACTAGTAACGTGCGAAAATTTTGTACTACCTTTGCTGTTGTGGATGTGAAGGCGGGGGCATTTGCCCCTTTTTTTGTAGAATGGGCGTGGATCTAGCTGAGGTGGCAACATGGCTTGCGGACTATCGGGCTCTGCCTGATCTTTTTGTCGTAGATATCCGACTCGAAGATGCGGGCGAGACCTTAGTGCTCGAAGCCGATTGTGACAACAATATTTCTACAGATCAGTGTGCCGAGCTTAGTGCTTATATAGCCACCAAGCTCGAAGAAGCGGGCTATGATATTGCCCTTATGGTTTCCTCGCCAGGACTAACCACGCCTTTACGTCATATTCGTCAGTTTCAGAAAAATATAGGACAGACTGTAATTGTGAAAGAGGGGAAAGAGAAATGGGAAGGAAAAATGGTCGCAGTTACGCCTGACGGCTTTACTATAGAATTCGAACACAAAGAACGGCTAGAAGGCAAAAAAAAGCCCGTGCTAGTACGCAGTACAAAGGAGTTCCTATTCTTAGGAGCGCAGGAGGTTACTATTAAGTTGGGAAAAAGATAAGAGTCACATGAAGAGCTTGGATTTAATCCAGTCATTTGCGGAATTTAAGGATCAAAAGAATATAGATCGTGAGACCATGAAGGCCATCCTAGAGGACGTCTTTCGTGCCGTGCTCATTAAGAACTATGGCTCAGATGAGAACTACGACGTTATCATCAATGTCGATAAGGGGGACTTCGAAATATATCGAATCCTTGAGGTCGTTGCTGATACTGACGTCGTTGATGAAAACAAGCAGATCGCGCTTTCAAAGGCTCGCCTTGCAGCCGATGACTACGAGATCGGCGAAGAGTATTCGGAGGAAATAAAATTTGAACAGTTTGCGCGTCGCAATATCCTTGCAATCCGCCAAAATCTTGCCTCCCGTATATCTGAAATGGAGCGCAACAATCTTTATGAGCGCTATCAAAAAAGGGTCGGATTGATCGTCTCTGCCGAGGTGTATCAGATCCGAAAGCGTGAAATCGTCTTGCGTGATGAAGAGGACAACGAGCTCATACTCCCTAAAACGGATCAAATACCATCAGATTTTTATCGGAAAGGTGATACGATCCGCGCCGTTGTAGATCGCGTTGAGATAGGGCGTAGTGCCCCCTTGGTCTTTGTCTCACGTACTTCGCCACGCTTCTTGGAGTGCCTCATGGAATTGGAAGTCCCCGAGATTTTCGACGGGCTGATTACTATAAAAAAAGTGGTTCGGATTCCAGGTGAGCGGGCAAAAGTCGCAGTAGAATCCTATGACGACCGTGTAGATCCTGTAGGAGCCTGTGTCGGGATGCGCGGATCGCGTATACATGGAATTGTGAAGGAGTTGCGTAACGAGAATATAGATGTCATTAGTTATACAACGAACGTCTCGCTTTATGTAACGCGCGCACTGAGTCCTGCTAAGCTCACGAGCTTAGAGATTAACGAGGAGACGCGAACTGCAGAGGTCTATTTACAGCCCGAAGAGGTCTCACTTGCTATCGGGAAAAACGGATACAACATTCGTTTGGCCAGCGAACTGACCGGTTACAAGATCGACGTGTTCCGCGACGCTGATTCTGATGAAGATGACTATAATTTGGAAGAATTCGCTGACGAAATAGAACCATGGATTATTGACGTCTTAAAAGGCGTTGGGTGTGATACGGCTCGTAGTGTCTTAAAAATGTCCCCTGAGTTCTTAGTGCAGCGCACCGATCTAGAGGAAGAAACTATCAATGAGGTATTACAAATCCTCCAACGAGAGTTTGAATAGACCGACGTAAGTAGTCGTAGTTGTGTATTTGGTAAGAGCTTTATTTAGCGTTGTATGACAGAAAAAAAGAAAAATCCACGGCTTAGCGCAGTGATGCGCGATTTCAATCTAGGTCTTTCTACGTTGGTCGCCTTCTTAGGGAAGCACGGTATCCAAGTGGAAGAAGATTCGAATGTCAAAATCGATTCTGAAGCTTACGAATTGATTTTGCAGGAATATGGAACGGCTGAAAAGAAGAAAAACAGCGGAGCGGAAAAAAGAACACCGACCAAGACGTCGAAACTGCCTGATTCGACGCCCACTCCCACACACGATGTGGCTGCTCATAAGATGGAGGGGGATAAAAAACAGGCGGCTGACGCGCCGCTAGTGTCTGACTTAGAGAAACCTAAGCTCGATCTAAAGGTAAAGGGTAAAATCCTCCTAGACGGGATGGAAAAGCCGCTTATCCCCGAGCAGGAAAAGAATGTTACAACACAAAGCAAAGAGGCTGAGACCGAATCCGCTTCTGTTCAGACGGAAACCCCTCTTGGTGGGCTCGCGGGCGCAACTAAAGACGCTGATAAGAAACAGAAAGAGGAGCAAACTCAGGTAAAAGCTCAAGACATTGAATTAGAAAAGAAGCTGGACGAAGCTCAAAAAAATACGCAACCAGCTAAAGATACAAAGCTTGACG
>CAJPTS010000107.1 GCA_905373625.1 Bacteroidia bacterium | reverse complement strand
GAATATACCCCCTCCAGCAAACAAAAAACGGACGCCGCAGAGCAACGTCCGTTGAGGGTAAATGTCTGAAGCTATTAGCCGAGAAGTTCCGCACTGCGCCGTACAAATTTTGCCAAAGCTTCGCCTTTCAACATATTGTTGGAAAGTAATGCCAAATCTATCAATTGTTGAGCCAATGCATTAGAAGCACCATAACCCGTCAAAAGCTCATTCCGCTCCGTATTAACGCTATCTAAAGCCTCTTGTATGCGCTTTTCTTCCGCTTTATCCGCCTCGCTTTGATCTTCGGAAGAATTATTACTCTTCTTTTCTTTGAACGCCTTTTCTTCCTCACGAATCGGTTTTGCTCGTTCTTCTATAGCGGTTAAATCTGCACCAAGCGCCTCGTTTGCTGCCTGACTCAACTTAGATACTAACGGATGCGCGCTGTTCAATACTATGTTGATATGCTCAGGGAAACCAGCAAACATATTGTACTGAGGACTCATTTGAGCCATGTCACGCATACGACGCATAAACTCACTTTGGGTTACTACGGCAGGAAGCCCATTCTCGCCCAGATCTTCTAAGCTTACAGAATACTGCATTCGCTTGTCGCCCAGAGCGCCGTTCATTACGCCCAAGAGAGTACTTTGTTCACTCTCGCTTAGCGCCACTTTGCGTTCCACGTCCTTCTCGATCAGCTTATCCAGCGTATCAGCATCCACGCGTGCAAATTGGACATCTTTGAGCTTCTGCTCCAAGAAGTTGATCAGGTGTGCATCAAGCTGCCCCGTCATTTGTAGAACGTTGTAACCGCGCGCTTTCGCTTCTTCTATATAGCCCCATTGTTGCTCAGGATCAGTCGTATAGAGGTAAACCGTCTTACCATCCTTGTTCTTCTGATTGGCTTCCACCGCCGTCTGAAACTCTTCGTAGGTATAGAATTTTCCGTCTACGTCCTTCACCAGCGCAAACTTCTCCGCGCGCTCCCAGAATTTCTCGTTAGATATAGAACCGTAGTCTACGAACAACTTCAGATCATCCCATTTAGCTTCATAGGCGCTACGATCTTCCTTAAATATCTCTTCTAACCTGTCTGCAACCTTCTTGGTGATGTGCGAGGCTATCTTGCGAACATTACCGTCGCTCTGCAAATAACTACGCGATACGTTCAGAGGTATATCGGGCGAATCTATAACACCGTGGAGCACCGTCAGGAACTCGGGCACGACGCCTTCTACAGAATCGGTTACAAAAACTTGGTTGCATTAGAGTTGGATCCGATTTCGTTGAATGTCAAAGTTTGACTTCATCTTCGGGAAATAGAGTATCCCCGTCAGGTTAAACGGATAATCTACATTTAAGTGGATGTGGAAAAGTGGTGCCTCCTGCCCAGGAAAGAGGTAGCGGTAGAATTTGCTGTAGTCTTCCTCTGTCAGGTCTGCGGGACGCTTAACCCAAAGCGGCGCTTCGGAGTTTATAACATTACGCTCCGTGGTCTCTACGCTTTTTCCGTCCTTCCACTCTGTCTTGAATCCGCAGGCAATTGGAACGGGCAGAAAACGGCAATATTTGCGTAGCAGTTCCTCTATCTTGTTCTGTTCTGAGAACTCCTTACAATCGGGGCTAAGGTGAAGGATTATGTCCGTTCCACGCTCCGTCCGCGCTCCTTGTTCCAGCGTATAAGAGGGGTCGCCATCGCAACTCCAATGTACGGCTTCTGCGCCCTCTTGCCATGAGCGAGTCTCGATCTCAACGCGGTCACTCACCATAAAAGCCGAGTAAAAACCTAGCCCAAAGTGACCGATAATATTTGCCTCTTTATCTTTGAACTTCGCCAAGAAGTCTTCTGCGCCAGAGAGGGCTATCTGATTGATGTAACGTTCCACCTCCTCGCGAGTCATCCCTAGACCGCGGTCACGTACCGTCAGCGTATTTGCCGTACTGTCCAGAATCACTTCTATCGTCTCATCGCCGATCTCGCCCTTAAATTCGCCTGCACCTGCCAAGGTACGTAGCTTTTGAGTCGCATCTACGGCATTGGAGATCAGCTCGCGAAGAAATATCTCATGGTCGCTGTAAAGAAATTTCTTGATTATAGGAAAGATATTCTCGGTAGTTACTCCGATTTTACCCGTTTGTGTACTGCTCATTTTTATTCAGCTTTCGTTTCACATTTTTCCACAACGAGTGCAAGCGGCATGCCGAATTTGCCCAAGTGTCAGAATGACACCAGTCACGCCAGCAAAGGCTCACACTGTTGCATTAGAAAGCTGGTGGGTAGCCGTTGCCACCCAGAGAAATAGTAGTACGCTAGTGGTATGGAAAAGACCTAGAAAATTATTTTTGCCTAGAGCTTTACCACTTTGCTCGCCGTAGCAATGCTCTGCGAAATGCGCTGCATGTTAGTGATTGTGCCTACGGAAATAGATTCGCGTATTTTGTAAAAATCTACACAAGTACCACAAATAAGAAGTGCCATGCCACTCGCTTCCAGCGTCTTCAGTGTCTCTATAGCGCCTGAAGAACGAGTACAAAGTTTCACACCAGCATTTAAGAATAAAATCTCCTTTGGGAGAGGCTGCCAATCCACCAGCGTGCTCAGAAATCCCTTCATCAGTATGCCCCCTAGGGTGTCGTCACCCACGCCTAAAACATTTGTGGTGCATAGAAGCGTAGCAGCTGACACACGATCGCCAGTGGTGGGGCAAACCATGGTGTCTAATGCTTGTAGACTCGTGGCGTCTTCTTTTACGGCGGGATTGATAAAACGTCCTACAAAAAGTCCGTCCTGTGATTCAAAGGCAATCGTAACGCCAAAATCGGCTAACATTTGTGTTACATTGCCACGCGCTGTAGCATTATCAACTGTGACCTCTATCTCCGTGCCCACGGCGTTCTCTCGCATCGCTTTTCGGGTAGCAATGAGCGGTTGCGGACACGGTAACCCTTTACAATCCACCTTTACCATTCGGGAATCTCCTCTTCGTGTTGTCTCAGATATTTGTTAATCTTTCGTGCCAGTGCGAGACCTTCGTAAATTACCCCCGTGTAGACTTCTATGAGTGATGCTCCTGCCTGTAACATCGCAAGGGCGTCAGCGCCACTAAAGATGCCCCCTACTCCGATAATGGGTATTCCCGCCCCAGCCGCTTTGCGCACGCAACGTACGGCCTGTAATGCCCGTTCATGTAACGGTTTGCCGCTTAAGCCACCAGCACCGATAGTTGCCAGCTCCTCGGGAGGGGTTTGCAAACCATCGCGACGCGTCGTTGTGTTGCTCACCACAAAGCCGTCTATCCCTTTTGCAAGGGCTATTTTTACCGTGTAGCTCAGTTCCTCTTCCGTAGGATCTGCCCCCAACTTAAGCAGTATAGGTTTGTAGTGCGCTTGTTTGGCGCGAACGTCGACTAACGCTTCTATTATCGGCGATAAGGTGTTCTCTTCCTGAAGAGCGCGCAAATCTTTCACATTGGGGCAACTTACGTTCACGACAAAGAAGTCTGCGTAATCATATATTTTTTCTAACCCCAGGGTGTAATCTTTGGCGGCATGTTCGTTGGGTGTAGCAGTGTTTTTGCCCAAGTTGCCGGAAATGGGTATTGCTCTTTGCTTGCGTCGTTTCAAGCGCTCGGTTACCACCTCGATCCCCTCACTATTAAACCCCATACGGTTTATGAGTGCACGGTCTTTTACCAAGCGGAAGATTCGTTTCTTGGGGTTACCAGGCTGGGGCAGGGGAGTAATAGTACCCACTTCCATAAAAGCATACCCCACGGCTTCTAACCGATCGGCAAGCTCGCCTCCCTTGTCAAAGCCAGCAGCAAAGCCTACTAAGCCGTGAAAGTGGAGTCCCATTACGTCTCGTTCCACCTCTCCTTTTCGTCTGCCATAGAGACTACGAAAAAGAGCACGAATTACAGAGCAACGTAAAAGCCGAGATGCCCACCACATCATGATATGATGTACGCGTTCCCCGTCTAGGCAAAAAGCTAGCGGACGTAAAATCTGTTTATACATCGCGCAATAAGAAGTTTATTTGTACTAGACTTTGATGCCAGCCGTTTGTGCGATCTATGCGTTAGTATCCTCGCTCGTTTCGTGGTCAATACTCTCGGCTATGTCGTAGCGATTGGTTCTCGGTGAGGCACGTACAATAAGCTCGCCTATGAAACCTGCCAAGAAGAGCTGTGCGCCTAGGAGCACCATCAGTAGTGCAATATAAAACAGCGGTTGAAGTACAATCTGTCGGTAAGGCAAGTGATGTGCTATGGCAAGGATCTTATTGACGATGAGGATTATTACAATCACGCCGCCCGCCAAAAAGGTCAGAGTGCCCAGAATGCCAAACAGATGCATGGGACGTTTCCCAAAACGAGATACGAATGAAAGTGTAAGCAAGTCGAGAGCGCCGTTTACGAACCGCGAATAACCAAACTTCGTCTTTCCGTATTTACGCTCGTAATGTGTTACAACCTTTTCGCCTATGCGACGAAAACCAGCGTTATAGGCGAGTGCGGGTATATAACGATGCATATCACCATAGAGTTCCACGCTTTTTACGACGGCAAGGCGGTAAGCCTTTAGCCCACAATTGAAATCGTGTAATTTCACGTGAGTAAACGCACGTGCCGTGGCGTTAAAGAATTTACTCGGGATATTCTTAGAAAGCACAGGGTCGTGTCGCTTCTTTTTCCAGCCAGATACCAAATCATATCCCTCCTCGCAGATCATCCGATAGAGCTCGGGGAGCTCGTCGGGCGAATCTTGCAGATCTGCATCCATCGTAAAGACTACCTTACCGCGGACTTGGCGAAACCCCACACTCAGTGCAGCAGATTTACCATAGTTCCGTTGGAAGCGGAAGCCGAGAATGTGTAAGTGCGAGGGAGAGAGTGCGCAGATCGTGTGCCATGAGGCATCTGTGCTACCGTCGTCTATGAGTAAGAGCTCTGCGCTCCAGCCTTCTGCGCCTACTACACGATCTATCCATACGACAAGCTCGGGGAGTGATTCTGCCTCGTTGTAAAGAGGCACAACAATGCTAACATCGGGCTGCGCCGACGTTGTGTACGCGTCTGCCATTGAGAACCACGCGCTGTGCTACTGCCTTTTTTTTGCTATAGCAGCCGCTACCAGAGAAGCTATCCCCCCCGTGAGCCACGAACCAAATAGGGTAGAACCGATTAGCCAGCTCGGCGTCATAAATATCTTCGTCATACTCATACTCTGTTCGATCAGCTCATCACTTATCCCCATTCGCTGGAGTTCGCGAATGGACTGATCTTCTAGCAGTTCTATGAAGTTGGGTTTGAGCACGAAAATAGTGAGCGCAAAAAACGCAGTGATAATGATAGACGCAAAGAAAGTCTGATAGATACCAAATTTGAATGCTGCCCCATAAGAGAAAGGCAAGTTGGGGGATGTATTGCGGTAGGCCTTCATGCCCGCCATGAGAATCAGTACCATGATGCCAAAATTTATCATCCCGACCGAAAAGTTTAACCCACTGTGGCTAGACTTTATGATAAAATTTTGCAAAACCGAGATAAAGCAGAGTCCGAGTCCTGCGTATAGCCCCCACAGACTTGCGAGTGGCGTCATTGATGGGCGTTTTGCGCCGTTCAGTTCATTGTATTCCATGATAGCTATCTTTTACCTATTTCAATAGCCCAAAGATACACAACTAATAGCACAATTATACTACGCCTCTTGCAAGACTTTGCGCCAAAAAGCTTATTTGATACTGTGCCCCGCTTTTTTACTTTTGCGTGCTCAGATACAATGCTTCTAATATCTTGGCGCGCAGGCGCATACTATTGATCCGTGTATTGTTTGAATCGGGGTACGTGCGGTTGGAGAGTATGATCACAAAAAAGTCTCGCGCAGGATCTAACCATACCAGCGTGCCTGTAAACCCAATGTGACCGTAACTCTTCATGGAGACCACTTCTGAGAGGTACGACGTATTGCGTTTTTGCGGATTCGGCTTGTCAAAACCGTACCCCCGATAGTTATTTCCAAAACCATCAGGAGTTTGCGAGAAACGAGAAATGGTAACGGGCAGAAGATAACGCAGCTTAGCATATTCGCCACCCCGTAAGAGTAGTGCGGCATATTTAGCTAGATCATCGGCAGTAGAAAAAAGGCCAGCATGACCCGCTACGCCCCCCATCATCGCGGCTGCCATGTCATGTACGTAACCGCGTACCTCGGATTTGCGAAAAAATAAATCAAACTCCGAAGGAGCACAAGCCTCGCGTAAACCATAGCGCCACGGCGTGAAACCAGTGCGCCATGCGCCCAGAGAGGTAAGGTAATAGGTGCGTAGGAGCTCGTCTAAAGGTTTACCCTCTATACGCTCTACGATCTGCTGAAGAAGAATAAAGCTCCAGTCGCTGTATAGGTACACATTCTTTCTACCTAACGGCGTGTGGACTATTTCGTGCAGCATAGAGTCTTGCATGCCCACACGCCCCCAAAGACCGCGAGAAACGGGTACTGGGTATAATGCTGAGGAATCCTCCGAATAATAATAGGGAGACGGCATACAAAGCCGATTCATATAAACTTTTCCCCCCATGGCTAGCGAATAGTCTTCGCTTATGCCGCGAGCCGTAATATTGAGACCAGGTTTGAGTGCCTCAAGGGTATGTATATAG
>CAJPTS010000106.1 GCA_905373625.1 Bacteroidia bacterium | reverse complement strand
TATCGTTTTAGCGTTATAAATCAGAATAAAAATTAAGCGAAATGAAAGCACGTGGCGAAAAGAGATATCCCTTCGTAGGTGCAGTACTTGAGGAACGGAAACAAGCATTGTGCCCTTATGGGGCAAAAGAGGGCATAAAAATGAAAAATAACCTCTGGAAGGAAGTCTGATTAAGGTGCTTTAGTGCAAAAAAAGCACTCAAAACGGGTATAGAAAAGTATAGAGTAATTATTCAAACCCTTCCTGTATACAAAAATACCTGCATATACGCCCGCTTTATTACTTTTGTGGCTTATATGGTTCTTTTAATAAGGGGTACAAATGGGACAGTCTTATGACTTTAGTGGGATAGAGAAAAAGTGGCAGGCGTATTGGTTGGAACAACAGACTAATAAAGTAGAGGTTGATACAACTAAGCCCAAGTTCTATGTTTTAGACATGTTCCCCTATCCGTCTGGGGCGGGCTTACATGTAGGGCATCCGTTAGGTTACATAGCCTCAGATATCTACAGCCGCTACATGCGCCTACGCGGTTATAACGTCCTCCACCCCATGGGGTACGATGCTTTTGGGCTTCCCGCTGAGCAGTATGCCATCCAAACAGGACAACACCCAGCCATTACCACGCAGCGTAATGTGGATCGTTACCGTGCCCAATTGCAAATGCTGGGCTTGAGTTACGACTGGGATCGCGAACTTCGCACCTCTGATCCCGAATATTATAAATGGACGCAGTGGGTATTCCTGCAACTTTTTGATCACTACTACGATGTAAAAGCCGACAAGGCGCTTCCGATTTCCGAATTAACGCACTATTTTTCTTTACACGGGAGTGCAGGTAATACGGGCTATACGCAGAAACGTACAGAGTTCACAGCTGAGGAGTGGAATACGTGGGAGGTAGGAAAACGCGAGGCTGTTTTACAACAATATCGTCTCGCATACCAAGATGACATGATGGTGAACTGGTGCGAAGCACTAGGAACTGTACTGGCGAACGATGAGGTAAAAGAGGGCGTTTCGGTGCGTGGCGGACATCCTGTCATACAAAAGACTATGCGGCAGTGGTGCTTACGCATTACAGCTTATGCCGAGCGACTATTGCGCGGACTGGAGCAATTGGAGTGGAGCGATTCGCTCAAACAGATGCAACGCAACTGGATCGGACGCTCAGAAGGAGCACGAGTCTGGTTTCCCATAGAAAACGATGAGCGCAAGATTGAAGTCTTTACTACTCGTCCAGATACCATCTATGGCGTGACCTTCTTAGTACTTGCACCCGAACATGCATACGTACATTCGCTTATCACACCAGAGCAAGCGAGTGCCGTGGCGGCTTATCTGGACATCGTTTCGCACCGTACGGAGCGTGAGCGTCTCATGGAGACCAAACGTTGCACAGGCGTGTTTACGGGTTCGTATGCCATACACCCCATTACAGGCGAGCGTCTGCCCATTTGGGTGGCTGACTATGTATTGGGCGGTTATGGCACTGGCGCTATCATGGCCGTCCCTGCACATGACAGCCGAGACTTCACCTTTGCGCGCACCTTTGGTTTATCTATCCGTCAGGTTGTCAGCGCAAAAAAAGGAGAGGTATCAGATCCCGCAACTTGGACAGAAGCGTTTGAGGCAAAAACGGGCTTTGCGGTCAATAGCAACGAGATTACCGATCTGGCTACCCCCGAGGCAACCACTAAAATGTGCACATTCCTAGAGGAAAAAGGGTGCGGTGTACGCTTTATAAACTACCGTCTGCGCGATGCTATTTTTAGCCGCCAGCGCTACTGGGGCGAACCCATCCCGGTATACTACAAGGAGGGGGTCCCTCACGCCATGCAAATCTCCGATCTACCTCTGCGACTCCCCGAAGTGGAAAGCTTCCTCCCGACCACGAGTGGCGAACCGCCTTTGGCAAGAGCCAAGAACTGGAAAACCCCCGACGGGTATCCTATCGAGACCTCGACAATGCCAGGTTTTGCGGGCTCATCTGCCTATTATCTGCGCTTTATGGATGCACATAATGACAAAGAGCTAGTATCGCGCGAAGCGGTGGATTACTGGCGGCAAGTAGATCTCTACATCGGTGGTACAGAGCACGCTACAGGACATCTCCTTTATGCGCGTTTCTGGGAAAAATTCTTGTATGATTTAGGCTATGTACCTTGCGATGAACCTTTTAAGCGCTTAGTAAACCAAGGGATGATATTGGGGCGCTCCAATTTCGTTTATCGCGTTAAAGGCGAAGATAAGTTTGTCTCCGTAGGTCTGAAAGATAAATATGACACGACCGAAATACACGTAGACGTAAATCTGGTGCACAATGACATCCTTGATCTCGAAGGATACTTTAAGAGTGCAAGCGATGTGGATCACGCCGAATTTGAACTAGAGGGTGGCGAATATAAGTGCGGTTGGGCGATAGAGAAGATGAGTAAATCTTTCTTCAATGTGGTAAACCCCGACGACATCGTAAAAAAATACGGTGCAGACACCTTGCGCATGTACGAGATGTTTTTAGGACCTTTGGAACAATCGAAGCCGTGGGATACGAATGGTATCGATGGTGTATTTAAGTTCTTGCGCCGCCTGTGGAACTTCTGTACCTCTGAGCCACTGAACGACGACGCACCTTGCTCAGTATCTATGCGTGCCATACACAACACCATCAAACAAGTGACCGAGGGTATAGAGACGCTAAGCTTCAACGTCTGCGTCTCGCGCTTCATGATAACCCTAAATGAACTCATTGATTTGCATTGCAATAAGCGTGCGGCGCTAGAACCATTCCTTATCCTGTTATCGCCGTTTGCTCCGCATATAGCTTCGGAACTATGGGAACAGCTGGGGTTTGAAGGCTCGGTTTTAACAGCGCCATGGCCTGAGTATAAAGCAGATCTGCTAGAAGAAGACTCGTTCGAGTGCCCTGTATCATTCAATGGTAAGATGCGGTTCACACTCCGTCTAAAGCGCAATTTGCCCGCAGACGAGGTTGAGAAGATAGTACTGACAAGTACCGAGGCACAAAAATACCTTGAGGGGAAAACAGTACGCAAAGTTGTGGTTGTGCCAAATAAGATTGTAAACATTGTATTGAGCTAGATAAAAAGACGTGGCGTAGTGCGCCGTGTGAAAATGGAAATTAAGAAGATCAATTTCGCGAGAACTATTCGTGAGTACGTTATCATTACCCTAGGTTTGATACTATTTACCTTAGGGTGGAGTGCCTTCCTCATCCCGCTAAAGATAACTGGTGGCGGCGCCACGGGGGTTGCCAATTTGGTATTTATGCTTAGTGGCGAACGAATACCGATCGGCGTCACCTTTTTTGCATTTAATGCCATACTAATTGTCATTGCGGCCAAAGTGGTGGGCATAAGCTTCGGCATGAAGACAATCTATGCTGTGCTGGTCGCCTCCCTCCTTTTTATCATCGAAGGGGCTTATATAAAGACGTGTGTGTTGGAACACGAACGGCTACTCGCCACCATTATAGGTGGTGCACTCGCGGGTACGGGAATCGGGATGGCCTTTAGTATGGGCGGGAGCACGGGAGGTACCGATATCATAGCCATGATTATCACCAAGTATAAGAACATTAGCCCAGGACGCGCAATACTAGCAGCCGATGCTATCATAATTAGTTCTGCATTTTTTGTGCTCTACGATAAGACTATCCCCGAGCGTATTGAAGCGTTAGTTTACGGTTACCTGACCATGATCACGACCGCTTACATGGTAGACCTCTACCTATCGGGTATGCGTCAGTCACTACAGGTTATGATTCTTTCCAACAAACGTGCCGAGATTGCAGACCGAATAACCAAAGAGATGCACCGCGGTGTAACACTCCTGAAAGGCTCTGGTTGGTACTCAAAAGAAGAAACTGAGGTGATCATGGTGGTTATTCGCAAGAATGAGCAAGGGGCATTATTACACCTTGTGCGCGATATTGACCCTAATGCCTTTACCTCGGTCGGCTCTGTTATGGGGGTTTACGGTAACGGGTTTGATCGGATCAAATAACAACGAATCTTGCATACATCTCCACGGCAAAAAGCTTTTACCCCCTTGGCTATCTTAGCAATTCGGAACGCCCTACGTTAAGCTTTTTGGGGAATGCATGGTACGCGTAAAGCCGAATCAATAACAATTTCTATGTGACCCACAAGTCGCAATAACTAGCACAAGAGTAATACATTATGCGGAACGGTTCTTTCAGATTTTTGGTAATTATCATCAGCTTTTCTTTGTTCTTTTCGTCTTGTCATGAGACGACGACGCCTCCCGTCGTTACAGAGCCCGAGGTGGTAGAAAAGCCTTTACCTCCCTTTGTTGGCGAGCTTTATGGGATTCCTCGCGGCGAATATCTGATTGACACAGTAGTGCTACCTGCCAATTCGCTTTTAGAGAGCTTTCTCCGCTCGCAACGCGTCTCTGAGAGTTATTTACGCGGCCTAGGCTTTCGTATCGATAGCGTCTTCTCTGTTAAGCGCTTTCGTGCAGGTCGTGCAACATATTTTTTCCGTCGTCCCGACTCATCAGTGGCGTACTGGGTATACAGACATACCCCAGAAGAGTACCTACTCGTGGGTTTTCATGCCGACAGTATAGATGTTCGGCGCGACACGCTGCCCGTAAGCCAACAATTATCACTTTCACACGCCAAGATAGAGAGCTCACTGTGGAATGCTATGCGCGCAAGTGGTGCTCAACCCGACTTGGCACTACGTCTCTCAGACTTATTTGCTTGGAGTGTAGACTTCTTTGGCTTGACTGCAGGCGACGAGTTTATTACCGTCTACGACAAAAAGTTTGTTGCAGACCAAGAAATCGGACTGGGGCAGATCTATACCGCCTACTATATACACGGGCAAGATACGCTCAAAGCCTATCGGTTTGAGCAAGACTCGTCGTGGAGTTATTGGGATGTACACGGGAATAGTATGCGCAAAGCTTTTTTGAAAGCGCCACTATCCTTCACTCGCATTTCGTCTCATTTTTCCTACGGGCGCATGCATCCTATTCTGAAGGTTGTGCGCGCACACACGGGCGTAGATTATGCTGCTCCGATGGGAACTCCCGTTATGGCTCTAGGCGACGGAACGGTGATAGGTAAAGGATATGACAAAGGCGGTGGAAACTTTGTGAAAATCCGCCACAATGGAGTTTATACTACAGGATATCTACATCTGTCGAAATTCGCCAAAGGGCTACAAGTAGGTAACCGAGTGACTCAGAGCGAGGTAATAGGTTATGTAGGCATGACAGGCTATGCAACAGGACCGCATCTAGATTTCCGAGTTTGGAAGAACGGTACTCCGATCAATCCTTTAACGCTCGATTCGCCGAGTGATACGCCCATTAAGGAGACACTACACACAGCATTTGAGCAGGCAAAGCACAAACAAGATAGTATATTGCGAAGTTTACAATAAACAGGCTGCGAACTTTAAGTAGTCAGACGCTACAGCAACAAAAAAACGCGCAGAACATTCTACGCGTTTTTTTATATCTAGCACTCGGGTTCGCTAATTTATGCGACGCCCACTATTTTGCATAGAAAGTAAGAACTCTTGGTTGTCCTCGGTACCGTCCATCTTGTCACGAATAAACTGCATAGCCTCTGGCGAGCTGAATTCGGAAAGGAGGTTACGTAAGATCCAAACGCGTCCCAAAGTTATTTTATCGAGCAAAAGATCATCGCGTCTCGTGCTGGACGCAGCAATATCTACCGCAGGGAATATACGCTTGTTCGCTAACTTCCGATCGAGCTGCAATTCCATATTACCCGTCCCTTTGAACTCTTCAAAGATGACGTCATCCATCTTAGATCCTGTTTCCGTGAGCGCAGTAGCCAGTATGGTAAGCGATCCGCCCTCTTCTATATTGCGCGCCGCTCCAAAAAATCGTTTAGGCTTTTGCAAAGCATTAGCATCTACTCCCCCAGAGAGTACCTTTCCAGATGCAGGCGCAACGGTATTATAAGCTCGCGCAAGGCGAGTAATAGAGTCTAGGAGGATTACGACATCATGCCCGCATTCCACAAGTCGTTTAGCCTTTTCTAGCACCATGTTCGATACGCGTACGTGTCGCTCTGCAGGCTCATCAAAAGTAGAACTAATCACCTCGGCCTTTACACTGCGTTGCATATCAGTGACCTCTTCTGGTCGTTCATCGATGAGAAGTACAATGAGGTAGACTTCGGGATGGTTAGCCGCAATGGCGTTAGCAATCTCTTTTAGAAGTATCGTCTTCCCCGTTTTAGGCTGCGCTACGATAAGTCCTCGCTGCCCCTTACCAATCGGCGCAAAAAGGTCTACTATGCGCATAGAAAGGCTGTTAGACTTTGCACCGAGGAGAGTGAACTTCTCTGTTGGCGATAATGGGGTTAAGAAATCAAAACCAGCGCGATCACGAATTCGGTCGGGCGAATAGCCGTTAATCTTTAGCACCTTCTGTAGCACAAAGTTTTTCTCGTTGTCGCGAGGCGGGCGGATGGTACACTGCACCGTATCGCCATTCTTAAGTCCCCATTGCTTCACCTGATTGGTAGCTACTTGTACGTCATCGGGCGAAGGGAGATAATTGAAATCAGCCGAGCGGAGATAAGCCTGCCCTTCGTTTAGAATTTCGAGCACTCCCGTAGTTTCCACAAT
>CAJPTS010000105.1 GCA_905373625.1 Bacteroidia bacterium | reverse complement strand
TGTTAATAATGTATGGCAACGTGGCGAACGCCTCACGGACAACACTGTTTTCACACAATTCAAATGGCAGAAGGAGTTCTCTACGCGTTACCGTACCAAGCTCTTGGTCAAATATGCTTATAGTGACACCCACTATCGGCAACTCGATCCGCGCTTTTACGCCGCCAATCTCCTCTACAAGCAGCACGAAGCCTATATTTCGTCTGTACATGCATTTCAATTCGCCTCGTGGTTAGAGGGAACGCTGGCTTATGATCTTCTTTGGAACATGCTCGAGAGCTACGACCGTCTCCGCCATAGTCCACCTTTAGGTTTTTCGTCACCCCATCAGACTACACATTACGTGGCGGCGCTGCTGGCATTTCATTACAGTACCTTTTTGCTTCGTGCCTCTGCAGTAACTACGGGCGCATACCGTCGTGAGCAACAAGTGTCAGAATCTCCCGCGTGGCATTTGTGTCCTGCACTATTTGCCTCTTACTCGCTTCCGCGCTTACCGAGTCTGTCTTTCTATGCTTTTTGGAAACAAACACTTCGGCATCCCACATTCAATGAGCTGTATTATACAGGCTGGGGTAACCGCGCGCTTAAACCAGAGTTCACTCAACAGCGTTCGGCTGGAGCTCGCTGGCATTATGTCGCAGAACGTACATTTTTCAAGGAAGTAACGCTACAAACAGATGTTTACAATAACAGCGTTTACAACAAGATAATTGCCTACCCCACCCGCGGACAGTTTCATTGGACGACTGTAAATCTGGGCAAGGTGGCTATGCGCGGACTCGAGTGCTCGCTACTTCTACAAACGCAAACGTGGCATCGGCAGAATTTCTCACTTCGCTTGCAATATGCTTACTCCGAGGCACGCGATCTCACTGACCCGCGTGCGGTGTATTATCGGCATCAAATCCCGTACATTCCTTGGCATAGTGGGGCGGCAGTTTTTAGCTATACGTGGCGCAGCTACTCGCTTTATTACAGTTTTCTCTACACGGGCGAACGTTATCACCTACCAGAGAATAGTCCTTTCAATTACGAACCCGCGTGGTATACCAGTGATCTGGCTGTAGCACTAAACTTCAATATCTTTGCACATACAATACTCTTGCGCCTAGAGCTCAATAATTTACTAGACCAACAATACGCCGTGGTGCTGAATTATCCGATGCCTGGACGAAATTTTCGAGTAACACTTCAAACAACATTTGAGTAATGAAAAAACTTTTTTTTGGCCTCGCGGGGGCGCTTATCGTACTATTCTTTAACGCCTGTCGCAAAGAAAATATCACCCCCGATACTCCTCCTCAGCCCACTCCCCCCGAGACGGTCGAATGGGCAGGATTTTACTTGCTTAACCAAGGGAATTGGGGTACAAATAAAGCCTCGATAGATTTCTACGACTTCGCAACGGGTAATTATGAGCGCAATGTTTACGAACTCCGTAATCCCGAAGTAGCCAAAGCACTAGGTGACGTTGGCAATGATATACAGATTTATGGCAGTAAGCTCTATGCTGTGCTCAATGGTTCTAACAAGCTGGAGGTGATGGATGCCGCAACAACCAAACGCCTTGGACAAGTAGAGATTCCCAGCCCTCGTTACATCTCCTTTGCAGGAGGGAAAGCGTATGTATCGGCTTTCGTGGCTACTACTCCTGGAGTAAAGGGGGCTGTTTATGAAATAGATACCGCCACGTTTGCCATCACCAAAAAAATTGAAGTCGGCTTGCAGCCCGAGATGCTCGCAGTGGTCAATAATACACTCTATGTAGCCAATTCGGGGGGGTACAATGCGCCGACGTATGATAAAACTATCTCTGTGCTACCGCTCCCCTTGGGCGAGGCGCGTACTCCCATCATAGTAAACATCAATCTGGAGATGCTCCGCGTAGATCAGTACAAGCAAATCTGGGTTACTAGCCGAGGAAATTATGCCGACGTGCCCGCCAATTTGTATTGCTTGGCGCTGAACAGCCAGTCGGGACAATACGAAGTGGTAAAAGATATGCAACTCCCGTGCAGCCATTTCGACATCCGTGGAGACTCTCTTTTCTATTATCACTCGGTAACCGATTACAAGACAAAGAAAACAACCAACGCATTTGGCGTTGTAGATGTGAAAAACCGCAAGCTGCTAACAGATACGTTTATCACCGATCCTGCGGGGTTGCGTCTGCCGTACAACATTGTTTTACAGCCCAACGGTGGTAATATTTACATAGCAGACGCTACCGACTTCCAGTCCAGCGGTTTCCTCTATTGCTTTTCCGCCAAGGGGGTACACAAGTGGCACGTACAGACGGGCGACATCCCCTATGCTATAGCCTTCTTGCCTAAAACAAAATAAGCCCTCGCCTCGAAGTTTAAGCTTCGTAGTACACCCCGCGTTTACAATCGCTATCTTTGTAGTGTGACAAAAGGAGGGATAGGTATGAAACGGTTGGTGGTTTTAACGGGTGCGGGCATTAGTGCAGAGAGTGGGATTCGCACTTTTCGCGATTCCGACGGACTCTGGGAGGAATATCGTATAGAAGACGTAGCAACCCCCGAGGGGTGGGAACGTGACCCAGAGTTGGTGCAGAATTTCTACAATGCACGCCGCAAACAACTTTTAGAAGTGAGCCCCAATGCGGGGCACATAGCGCTTGCGGAAGCAGAAAAGTGGCTGGAGGTTTATATCATCACACAGAACGTAGATGACTTGCACGAACGCGCGGGGAGTCACCACGTGTTGCATCTCCACGGCGAATTAAAAAAAGCTTGTTCCGAACGAGACAAAAGCCTCGTTTACGACATCAAGGGGTGGGAGCTTAAAATGGGCGATAAGGCAGCCGATGGCGCTCAGTTACGTCCGTTTATTGTTTGGTTTGGCGAAGCTGTCCCCAATATAGAACCCGCAGTCGAAATTGCACGTACGGCAGATTACTTCGCTGTGGTAGGAACCTCGCTCAACGTCTATCCCGCCGCAGGACTAACGGCGTATGCCCCCGAGGCGTGTCCGCTTTTTATAGTTGATCCCAATGCAGTAAACTCTCCTATGCACCGCGTGGAGAAAAGTTTTGCCCAACCCGCTTCAACGGGCGTACCTGCCATGTTAGAATACATTAAGAATACTCTTCATGCGTAATCTCCTCATCCTTACACTACTTTTTTTCTTTTCTTTCAGCGCGTTGCAAGCGCAACGTTTAGTAAATCCCAAGCGCTCTTTTAATGGCGGCTTAATGATTGGCGCTGTCGGTTCACAAGTGGATGGCGATCAGTACAGTGGCTACAACCGTTTTGCGCCGATGGGCGGTTTTTGGGTCTCGCGTCTTTTTACCGACTCTTACGGAGTGCGTTTCGAATTCCGATATATTGGTAAAGGGAGCTTAAGAAATCAGGGAAAGGGAGCTGAGCGCAGAAAGGTGTACAGTTTAGCGTTACATTATTTGGAAATTCCCGTTATCTTCGAATATCATTTTCTCGAGCGTTGGGCGGTTGGACTCGGCGTAAGTGGTGGTTATCTTCTTGCAGCAAAGGAAGAGAATCTGTACGGTAATTTATTGGTGGGCGGACGCAAGAAATTCCGTGCTTACGAGGTGGCAGCTCACGCACGCGTGGCTTTTAATCTGACCACGCGCTGCAATATAACACTTGGCGCATCATACTCAGTAGTACCCATCCGTGGTAAAATGGAAGGCTGGGACGGACGCAATGGTCAGTTTAACAATCTGTTGACCTTCGGGCTAGATTATTTGTTCTAGACGTCTCTGTACCTACGGATGGACTTTACCACAACGCTTCTGAGTTGGTACGAAGCGCATGCGCGGCATTTACCGTGGCGTGGGACGGGCAACCCCTACCACGTTTGGCTTTCCGAGGTAATATTACAGCAAACGCGGGTTGCGCAAGGTACGGCATATTATTTTCGCTTTCTTGAGTATTTCCCGACCATTCGTGCACTAGCCGACGCTCCCCTCGATCTGGTCATGAAGTGTTGGCAAGGGTTAGGGTATTATACCCGAGCTCGTAATCTGCATAAAGCTGCTAAACTAGTAGTGGCAGAGTACGGTGGTGAGCTTCCCAATAATTACGAAGCTCTGAGAAAATTACCAGGTCTCGGTCCATACGCTGCAGGCGCCGTAGCGTCTTTTGCTTTTAACGAAGCAGTGCCCGCCCTAGATGGCAATGGCTATCGCGTATTAGCTAGAGTTCTTGGAATATTTGAAATACCGACCAAGCCAGCAGGGCAGCGCATTTTTCGCGAACGTTGCCTCGAGTTAATGGATCGGCAGCGTCCTGCAGATTTTAATCAAGCGCTGATAGATTTCGGCGCATTGCAATGCGTACCGAGCTCGCCACGCTGTGCCGAGTGTCCCATGAATAGCTTTTGTTATGCTTATGCACACGCCAAACAGCATGTCTTGCCACTCAAAGAGACGCCAAATGCTTTGCGTGTACGTTATTTTCACTACATCATCCTTCTGGAAAACAACTATACTTACATAGAGCTCCGCCGCACGAAAGATATTTGGCACTCGCTCTATCAGTTCCCTCTCATAGAGACTGACGCTCCTCTGACATGGGACGAGCTCGTAAAAAATACACAGTTCAAGACACTCTTTGGAAAGCGGATAACGCTCCGCGAGGCAGTTGCTGAGAAAGTACAAAAGCTAACCCACCAAGAATTACACCTGCGTTTCTTTATTGTGGAAGGGAAGCTTACAGCCACGTGTCGCGCACAATATGAGCGCATAGAACGAGTTGCGATACACGCGCACCAAGTTCCCATATCGATTGCTAAGTTCCTAGCCTCGGAGGTGGCTGCGCCCTACTTCCCAACACAAATGCAGTAATGATGAATCACATAGCAGATCTGCAAAAAGAAGAACGTCCCCGCGAAAAGCTCCAACGTCACGGAGCAGGCGCATTAACCGATGCGGAATTGTTGGCGCTTCTACTAAGCTCGGGAACTATAGAGCGTTCGGTGATAGACCTAGCGCGTGCACTCCTTGCACAAGCCAACAACGACCTTGCCCTCTTGGCCAGCTTTTCGCTAGACGAGCTGAAACGAGAAAAAGGGATCGGCGATGCCAAAGCTATTACACTCCTTGCAGCATTTGAATTGGGACGACGGCGTAGTGAAAAGGCGAGAGAAGAGCGGATTGCTTTCCGTTGTACCGAAGATATCTTTAAGTTCGCGTCGCCGCTGGTAGAAGGCTTGTCGCACGAGGAGTCTTGGATCTTTTTTCTTAATCGTGCCAATACTCTTATTGCCCATCACCGACATTCACAAGGTATCTCGCATGCAGTCCTCATAGACGAACGTCAAATTGTCCGCGAGGCGCTTGAGCTACGTGCCGATGCCGTAGCACTGGTTCACAATCATCCGTCGGGAGTATGCGCTCCCAGTTCAGGCGATATTGAGGTTACGCGTCGCCTAAAAGCTGCTCTTGCGCTATTTCACATGCGTCTGCTTGACCATATGATTATTGCAGGCACGCATTTCTATTCTATAGAAAAAGGCGAGAGTCACTGAGCCCCCCTTTCTATTGCTTTGGGTAACGCAACCATGTGATATGGTAGACAATGGAGGCGTGTGGCGGAATCTCGTTACCTCGTCCTGCAATGCCGTATGCGAGGTGCGGTGGTACTATCCCGATAGCCTCCTGCCCAGGTGCTACGTGGAGTAGAAGCTCTTCTAAACCAACGGTTTGTTTGCGCTTTCCGAGTATAATCTCTAACGGTGCAATGGTGTCGGCCTCGTCGCAACGTGTACCATCTAGCAATTCTGCGGTATAGGCAATGGCAACTTGTATTCCTTCTTTTGGCAAAGGCCCTAGCGCTTTTCCCCACACCTTGTAATGTATGCCCCGTCCGTCGGTTAGCATGCTATCAAGTCCGTTGCGCCGCACGTAGCCTTCAATCTGTAGCTCGTTATGAGCGGCACTTAGCTTATTGGCGTGCTCAAAGATCTGTTTCTTATCGGGAGCTTGTTCTGTAGTAGGCGGCACGTCGTTACGAGTTAGGCAGGAGGTTAAGCTCAAGAAAATCAGCCACGCGAGAAAAAAGATCTTATGCATTCGTAGTAGTGCGAAGTAGCAGTTTATTCTTCTAGCTGAATAGCGTAGAATATTTAAGTGTGATGCGAAGATAGGGAAATCTGCCTGTTCGCACGTATAATTTGCGTTACGAGAGGCGCGAGATTTGCAAAAAATGTTACAAAGCAAGACGTTTTATCCTCTCCGAATGTCGTTCTACTCCGAAATTTAATCGCCTATGTAATCCCGCGAAAACGAGAGATATAGGGCGAGTCTGTCTGCTACTAAAATCGCTTGTAAAATTGAGAAAGTACTTCTTGATTTGAAACCAGCATGAATAAAACGAGCCTTTTTGTGGAGCAACAAAACGTGTTTTGTGATTTTAACACATCAGGCAGCTGGATAGTTCTCTCGCCGATTGAGCAAACCATTAAGCAGAAGATAGAAGCTGTAGGTACACCTTTAGGGGAGTGGAAGGATATTAAAATATATCGCGGAGTACTCACAGGGTGTAACGAGGCTTTCATAATAGATACTGCTAAGCGCGAGGAAATACTAGCTAATTGCCAATCAGACGAAGAGCGCATCAGAACGGCGCAAATAATTCGACCGATTTTGAGAGGGCGAGATATCAGACGGTACGGCTATCAGGACAACG
>CAJPTS010000104.1 GCA_905373625.1 Bacteroidia bacterium | reverse complement strand
CGTTAGAGGTACGTACACGTAGCTTTGTATTTTTGCGTATATTTGTGCATTAAAAGAGCCTAGAGGGTGATAAACATTTATCAAAAATGCCCAGTCTTCTAGAAAAAGATTTGAGTCGAGGAGAGGACGTCGTGGATGTCTTGGGCGAGTTGCGCTATTGTGGCGTGATAGATCATCAGACATTTGTGAATTTTGTGCAGATGAGCCTGACTGATAATGCACATTTCCAAGCTCTACTCGACTGCTATCAGGTTTATTCCCGCAGTTTCCACATCACGGTCGAATTGATGCAAAACGTCAACCGACACGGAGCACGCTTTGGTACAGAAAAGATTATCCACGAGCCCAGACCTGGCATCGAGACTATGAATCCGTACCCCTGCTGGATCTCCTATCATTTGCTGGTCACGGAGGAGGAAGTTATAATACGTTGCTCTAATTTCGTGGTTGAAAGCATGCGGAAGAAACTCGAGGCTAAGTTGGGAAACAGTAACTGCCGATCGCCTGAAGAAAAACGACTCCTCTACATGACCCAACTTTCCACAGGAACACTAAGCGAACGTGGGGGCGCAGGCTTGGGGTTAATAGACGTAGCACGCAAAAGCTCGGATTTTAGGTGGTGGTTTTCACCCTATAGCGACGATCGTCTGCTCTTCACCGTAGAATCCCGTCTGAACAGAAAAGAGCTGAAACGACGACAAGAAGAATTCCGTACTCGAATTAAAGCCGAGCGGACTGAAGGATAAGAGACAACATCTTACAAGAAAACGAAGAAGGAGATGAAAAATATTTTATTCCTCTTTTTTATATCATTGCCTTTACTACTATCAGCGCAGCTTGATAGAGAAAGTATCGAGCGCCAACGCATGGCTGCCAACCACATAGAGCAGTGTACACAGTTCACGCACAAGTACACCAAAGATAAGCCGACGGCTAAAGGGTACGTAACAAGTGTTACTACTTACGACCGTAATGGAAATCCTGTGCTCATAATAAATTATCGATCCAATGGCGAAGAGTCGTCGCGTCTGTATTACACCTACAATGACCTCGGGCAGCGACTCGAATACAGGAAGGAAGAACCGATCGATAAGCAAGGAAAGATGAAAATATCCTTCAAGCAAGTATTTACTTACGATGCTCGAGGCTATAAGAAAACTGAGGTCGGCTTTGATGGATCGGCTAACTATCGGGTGGTGTATAACTATCTGCCCAATGGGAAGCTTGCAGATATTACCCGCTTCAATGCTGATAATTCTGTGGCGGAACGTTGGATATACTCCTACAACGGCAATAAATTGCAAATACGTGTTACTCCGAAGACGGGCGTAGCATACACCATTGAGAAGGAGTACGATAACAATAATAATCTGATAAAAGATGTGCAGATCGGGGCTGACGGCAATGAGATGCGCAAACTCGTATATGCCTACGATGCGCAGAACCGTATAGAGACCGAGACTGAAAGCTATGCGGGTGAATTCCGCCAAGCTCTCAAATATATCTTCAATTCTAAAGGACAGCTAGTGCGTGTACTTAAAAAAGAAGGATCGGCGGGAAAGGAACTCGTTAATAATGATTACGCTTATGATACCGAAGGTAATCTGATCACCGAGCAGTGGAACGACGGTGACGCAAATTCTTTCTCAAAGAAAGATTCCGAGTTTGATGCTGCGGGCAATATGATTAAGGTAGACTCCTACTACGCCCCCTACAAGTACCGCGTTATGTATTCCTATCAGTACAAGAAATTCTAGCTTTATAAACTCTTGATTGTAGAAGCGAGACGCGTGAGTGTGCTCGCTTTTTTTTGCTCTTTTGTGACTGAGCATGAGAAGATCACTTAGAGAATACATGATAGCGACTCAGAGTGTGCTAATATTTTTTTTCGGGGTCTAGATCTGGTTCTAATTCGTAGTACACACTACCTTTGTGCTTTGCATCGAAAACATCTGTAGCGAATTATTGAAATAACGAGATCTATGAGCGATAACGTCGAAGATATACAGCTGGGGGAGTACTTGTACCCTTTACCATCCGAACGTATTGCGCAGCAGCCTGTCTACCCACCTGAGGCTGCAAAGTTATTAGTGTGGAAGAGCGACCAGAAGCCCATTACAGACAGTACTTTTGCGGATCTAGCCGCTTGGCTTCCCGCTCACAGTACGCTAGTGTTTAATGATACGAAGGTTGTGCCTGCGCGTGTAGTCTTGCATAAGAAGAGCGGTGCAAGGGTAGAAGTCTTTCTCCTTGAACCCATTGCCCCTAAGGTCTATGAGCAGACTATGACTACTACCAAGACATGCAAATGGCTATGCCTAGTCGGAAATGCTAAGAAGTGGGGCGATGAGCCACTTGAGTATCATTTAGAACAAGGGGGACGACTCAGTTTAACACACGAAGCTACGACTGATGGAAGAAATTTTACAGTAGAATTTACGTGGGACAACGGGCAGAGCTTCTCGAGCATTTTGCAAGAGGTCGGGCAGATTCCCATCCCACCCTACTTAAATCGAGATACAAAGCAAGAGGACGCTATTTGGTATCAAACGGTGTATGCACATTGGGAAGGTTCTGTAGCTGCCCCAACTGCGGGTTTACATTTCTCTCAGGAGCTGCTTGCGGCACTCAAAGAACACGGACAGCAGCTGCTTTATACAACGCTCCACGTAGGTGCGGGTACCTTTCTCCCCGTTAAGACTAAAACCATCGGAGGCCATGCCATGCATGCCGAACGTATTGTTGTACAAAGGAGTTTCTTAGAGCAGCTGTTAGATACGCGGGGGAAGATCGTAGCCGTCGGAACTACTTCTTTGCGCTCATTAGAAAGCCTTTATTGGTACGGAGCATTATTAGATGGTTCGTCCACCTCACCACAGGGCGTTCAGCAATGGACGCCGTACAATCTTAAATGCTGTGAAACAAGAGAACAAATTCTCGAAAAGATTCTAAAACAGCTTACCCTCAGAGGCGAAGAGGCGCTCGAGCTTTCTACCTCCCTACTGATAGCCCCGACTTACCGCCTACGTATGGCAGATGCGCTCATTACTAATTTCCACCAACCAGGTAGTACGCTCTTGCTGCTGGTTGCTGCCATAGTGGGTAAGGATTGGAAACGTATTTACCAACACGCCTTAGACAGCCAATACCGCTTCTTGAGTTATGGCGATGGCTGTATTCTGATTCCTGAAAATTAGTGGCTTTGCCTAAAAAAACTTCTTTGTAGCGCGATACAAAGGGGTTAGTACATCTCATTGCCTGTTTCGGCTGTAGGTTCTGGAATCTTGCCCGCATTATTGAAAAGTGCCTGCATGATGCTGTCCTGCATGCGAGATTGTTCTACTGCATTAACCGCAACACCCTTCCGATACTCGGTTTGTTCTACGATCCGTCCATCTAGATCCCAAACAGTCCAAACACCCTCGCGTTCGCCTGCCACATAGCGCCCTGCCATACGTTTGCCGCCTCCCGAAAATAAGTAAACAACCTCGCCATCTGCCACGTCGTCTACCATATTCCACGACATGCGTAAGGCTCCCGTGGCATAAAACATCTCCTGTGCCCCGTGCTGTTTCCCATTGCGCCAGCGCTGACGCTCTGCCATGCGCCCATCGTCCGAATAGGTCACTTGTTCACCATCCTTCTGACCACGTTTCCAATGCTCCAGCATCACTACCTGCCCCTTTGAGCCATAGTAAAGCCAAACGCTATCTTTCTTCTGATCGTAGTACAGACCGCGTGCTACTACAGTCCCCTCAGGAGAATACAGCTCTGCAAAAGATTTGTGCCCATCACCTCGGTGTACCACCCGAACGCGTTTATTACCATCTTCATCATAGCGTAGCATTCGTCCAACAGGACGCCCCGCGCGGAACTCGGCTATATAGGCCAACTGACCATTTCGATAGTACCGCTTCCAGAAGCCCGTACGCTGCCCCTTCGCATCCGTTTGATTAAAAACCGTATCGGTTGTACGCCCCCAAACGCCACAAAGCGTACAGGAAAATAGAAGTATTAGGAGATACGCTTTCATAATCCGCTTGTTATTATTTCCTCTCCCACATTGCGACGACTTCGCCTACAAACACGGAGTGTATGCCGGCGGGGAAGTTCTCATACAACCGTTTTGGGACTTGGTTACGAAACCCCGCGCTATCTAGCGGAGCGGAGTACATGATCTCACATTCCATTACCGTGGTGGCCTCTACAAAGTAAGGACAACCGTGCAACGTATAATCAACGGTAAGCCCAAGAGTTTTTGCTTTATCTATGTCTCTACCACTGTAGGTGCCCATAAAGTCTGCCACCATGCTGCTGGCAAAGGTCATTATTACAAAGAATTTGGCATTTTCTATAAACTCAAACGTATGCCGTGCAGGGGCTACATAAACGGTAGCCGTAGGACGCTCCATACCCCAGAGTGTGCCTAACGAGCCCCAGCCGATGGTCATGGCATTATATTGCTCGTGGTCTCCCGCTAGGAGAATTGGGGCGCGTGCAAAAAAGGTAAATGGGTTCTCACTAAAATCTGTTAGCACATTGATGGGTCTGAACTTACTATTCATGGTAGAAGTTTTGGGTAAAATATATTCTTTTATGCCGTATGACGCAGTATAGACGGTCTAGTCTTGATTGTTGCAAAACCAAAAATACAATGCTTAAATCTTTACCTGTGCGCGTCCATACGCCCTTTTAACGTTTTTCTTTGCATTTTAGCGTAGAGATGCCCGTTGTGATTTGCAAACTAGACGCAAACATGTGAAATATTGTGATGACGGTATTCGGGAGGCATATTAGCCACACATTTAGTCTCGTACACAGAGATTGCATTCCGAATCAAGTACTACAGCTCTTTGAGTTGCGAATCGAGTTAAATAAAATGCAGAGTAAAAGCACTCGTATACAGTAAAAAAAATAGCAGATTGGAAAGTTTGCCCGTACTATATGCAAGGGTATAGCAAATCATTGCCCCGAGGAAGGCGAGAGAGAAGGGGAGGATATAAAACGGATCGCGCACAAAAAAAAGAGAGAATAAGGCGACAAGGAAATTCCAGATGAGTATGTTATAAATGAGTAGGTAGCTGGTACGATGCACTTTGTGAGGAGTGGGCATTCGGAGAATCAGAGGAAGCCACAGAAGAAAGATTACCAGCATATAAAGAGGACGAGTCGGATTGCCGAGTACCCAGTGTAACATATCGCCTGGTCGTATACCGAGTATGAGTATAACGGGATAGTAATTTATGATATCTGCCTCTGTCAGCCAGCAGATGAAAAATATACTTACGCCCGTGAGAGCTATACCAGCTATGATAAGTAGTATGCCCCGTAAACTCATGGCACTGCGATTCAGCAAAATCAGAATAGGTATAAAAGAGAAAAAAAGCGTCGGAAGATAAAAGAGGGAAGAAAGCCCTATCAGGACGCTAATTACAAAGATGCGGCTGTGTACATGTGCAGTCTGCGCAGATTGTAAAAGCATTCCGAGTGCAAAAAGCAGAAACAGAAGCCCGAACAAGGGGGGAAGTAAGTTGTGTGCCCCCATCCCCAATGCTCCGAGAAGCAAAGGGAGCAAAAAGACGGGAAGGTAGGAGTGTGTGATCCCTGAAACGTAACGAATGAGCAATAACCGAGCTAAAATGCTCCCCAATATGAGTAGCACATAACTTAGAGGATAACCGACCGTGAAGGGAATTCGCGTAAGTAAACGTCCGCCTATCGGGAGTGTATCCTCCTCAAGAGCTAGCCAAGCATGTGAACCAAAGTGATACGACACTAGGATTGCGACGGATAGTATCACTAATCCGACAATCAGAGAGCTTGGTGTTGTTCTATTGAAAAAGCGGAGCAAAACTCAGGGGGTTAAATACACTTGTGATTCGTGCGGGTGGCGCTGACATAGTAGAAATGCGCGTTTATTAGTAGTTGCATTTTGCACGCCTACGCATAATGCTATAAAACAACCTACAGCAGATCGTTGCCAATATCTGTACGGAAGCGCTTCCCATCAAATTGGATGTGTTCTGCTAGGACATATGCTCGCTCACGCGCTTCAGCTATATTATTGCCTTCGCCGCACGCCGAGAAGACTCGTCCGCCACTGGTCGTAAGCTTTCCGCCTACAACGCCTGACGTCCCCGCGTGGAAAAGTGTACAGTTTGGTAGTGTATCTGTAGCGCCACCTATTTCCTTACCCGTATCAGATTGTGCTGGATAACCGCGAGAAACCAATGATACGGATACGAACGTCCTCTTGCGTACACTGAGTGTCGGAGTAGTTAAGGCATGGTTACAAGCATCGTACAAGGTGGTAAGCAGATCGCCCTCCAAGGCTAACATCACCACCTGTGTCTCGGGATCCCCCATACGTACATTGTACTCTATCACATAAGGGTCGCCCGACGTTGTGAGCATTAGTCCGAAAAACAAAAAGCCCGTGTAAGGCATCTTTTCCTGACGCATTCCGTTTATTGTAGGGCGTACAATGGTCTCTGCTACGCGCTTTAGCAGTTCAGGAGTAACAAAAGGAACGGGGGTTACTGAGCCCATGCCGCCTGTATTTAGCCCCTCATCATTCTCGTAGGCACGCTTGTAGTCTTTGGCAACAGGTAATATCTCATAATGCTCGCCGTCGCAAATCGCGAAGAGAGAAAACTCTATGCCCTCTAGGAATTGTTCTATTACAACAGTATCGC
>CAJPTS010000103.1 GCA_905373625.1 Bacteroidia bacterium | reverse complement strand
CTTCTGGAGGAAGAATACAGTAAGATCAGCATCTGTACTATTGGGAAAAGCAAATATAACCTCCTCCACTCCTGCATTGATACGGTTAACAAGCTGTGCAAAAGGTAGTTGATCTGGTCCTATGCCTTTCAGTGGATTGATAAGACTCCCCAGCACAAAGAAGCCTCCTTGGAAGACGTTGGCTTGTTGTATAGCTAGGAGGTCTCGCACATCAGCCACAATACAGAGCAGGGTAGGATCACGGCGGACGTCGGCACAAAGAGCACAGGGCTGTCCGTCATCCGAGAAATTATTGCACAGAGGGCAGCGCTGCACCTCAGTAATAAACGTTTGAATGGACGTTATAAATTCTTGTTGTTCCGCCACAGGACGCATCTGCAAGCTAAGTATATAGCGCATGGCTGTACGCCTACCGACGCCTGGAAGCTTACACAACGCACTTACCGCATCTGCAAGTAAATGAGATCCGAATTCTTGCTCGTCCATCTTTGCCCCTCCACACAAAGGTATAAAAAGCATTCTTATACTTGCCCCACATGTTATTTCGCGCTGGGCAATTATGCCGATATCGCCCCCCGTGTTACATAAAAAAGGATTCTATCGGTAACGGATGGATTAAAAGCGACTGGAAGGGATTGCGACAATCGCCCGCTTCTATTCCTCAAGCTTCTCCTCAGTGCTTTGCTCAACTTCAGCTGGCAGGTTTTCTTGTGCATCCGCTATAACAGGCGGTGCGGCTCGATACACTTTTCGTCCCTTACGTATTATCGCGCCATAAAAAGCCGAGACGGAAGGCACTTTCCCTAATACGGGAATTAAAATGCTGGTAAGCACAATACTCGTCAGTATTACGGCATAGGTCAGATCTCGTATCATATCACCTCCTGGCAACCCCGCCTGTAGAGGCAAACTAGCAAGAACGGCGGCCGCTAAACCTTTTGGAACCATGGTAGACATTATCGTAAGGTCTATGGTAGGAAGGGGTTCATAAATTGAGAACTTTACCACGGGGATGCGCAACAGGTAAATTACTACCGTGATAAAAAAGCCAAATAATAGCGCCCAGCCATTTGTAAACTGGATAGATATGCCGATAAAGACAAAGAAAAAGGTCTTTAGCAAAAAGACAATCTCCGAGAAGAATAATTTCTCTGAGTCATTAAAAGTATTCATGCCTCTTTTTACAAGACGCTGTATAGCTTTGAATCTGAAACTATCTATGTTTGCCAGCGTAACGCCAAAGGCCAATGCCGCTATAGCTCCACTAAAACCTAACTCCTCTGCAATTCCGTAAATCACAAATACATATGCTGGGGTGGTAAACATAGAGTTCTTAATGGTACGTATCTTAGCAAGCAGTACCGACCACAGTAAGGCGCTCGCAATGCCCAGCAGAGCAGCTAATGTAAACGAACTAATGATACTACCTACAATACTACCCACGCGAATACCATCGGAGTCATAAGCCTGTATAAGCGCCAGCACAAAGACAATACACAAGACATCAGAGAGCGCAGATTCTAATACTAAAATAGTACTAGCCCTTTCCTGTAGCTTTAGCTGCTTTACCAACGGAATTACCACAGCCGAAGAGGTTCCACCCAATATTGCCCCCAATATAAATGACGGGATAGGCTCTAAACCAAGCAATAGCCAAGCTATGAGACCGACAACTGCCGTGGTAGCCAAAAAGTTAATACTTGTGAGTAAACTCATACCACGAAGTGCCGACCGCATGGTCTCAAAGCGGAGATCAAGCCCGCCCTGAAAAAGAATAAACACCAGTGTAATGGTTGTAAACATACCCGTTACGATCCCAAAAGACTCGGGCGTAACCAGATTGAAAATCGGACCTATGATTATTCCAATAATCATGAGCATGAGGACATCTGGGATACCCTTCTTCTCAAAGATTCCCGCAAACAAATGCGAAACGAAGATAAGTAAGCCTATAAATATTACTAGCTGTGCTGCTTCCATATTTTTTACAAACTTTTAAAGCTGGTGTACATCAAGTTCTCGAGCAAGAATGGTATTCGGAAAAAGCGCCTTTGCTTCTTCTAAGAGTGGCGTGAGATCTGTATAACGTGCCGAATAATGCCCTATGATTAAACGCTTTACACCTGCGTGTAAGGCAAATTGTGCCGCTTGTTGCGCCGTAGAATGTCCTGTAGTCTTCGCAAGTGGCAACAGATCCTGCATATACGTAGCTTCGTGATAGAGAAGGTCTACGTCTTGTACATACTGTGCTGCCGTAGAGGTATAAAGAGTATCGCTCATATAAGCAAAACTTCTCGGCATGTGTCGCTGATACAAAGCATCGGCTGTCCGAATAGATTCGCCACTCTCGAGCTGCAAATCTTCACCTCGCTTTAATGTGGCAATTTGCTGCCGATTAAGAGAATACTTCTCTACAAATTCCTTACGGACGTTGGGAGGAATGGGGTGTTCTTGAAACTTAAACCCTGTTGTTGGAACACGATGATGGAGGGGGATCGTCGAAACAGAAAGTTGTCTGTCAGTATAGATAACTTCGCCAGGTGCATCGGGTAAAGGATGAAACAAGATCTCGAAGTTCAGATGAACGACAAAAAAAGCAACCACAGTATCTAGAATAGGCTTAAAGTCCGCATGTGCAAAGATTTCCAGCGGCGATGTACGCCCACTCATACTGAGGGAGGCGATGAGACCAAAAAGCCCAAGAGCGTGATCAGCGTGGAGATGCGTTATGAAGACAACAGCTACGCGTTCCATGGGTAAGGCAGCCTTAGCCAGCTGCATCTGTGTCCCCTCGCCGCAGTCTATAAGATATATCTTACGTCCTACGCACAACGCTTGGGCTGACGGAGCACGGTGGGCGGTAGGTTTCGCACTACCGCTGCCAAGCACAACGAGATCCCAATGCGTCATACGTTCGGAAAAGGCTCACTTACTGCACAATGGTAGGTATGATACGCTCGGGGTCATAGACGCTGTCCATCTCCTCAAGCATATAGTCGTGCACGAGTTTGATGAAATGATTCCACGTATTGGTTTCATCAACCATCTCACTCCGACAGTATCGCCGATACAATTCGTCAGAGACAACGGGTAGCAACAAAAGGTCGTCATCTCCTATGGCTGAGGCGAGTTCCTCGCGCGTAATCGTCCTCAAGTCGTGTATGCCGTGTGAAATGAGAGCATGTGCACAAGCTCTTGCTTTACGCTGTTGCACCGACTGCCGATCATAAACGATGTGCAGCCCAAGCGCCTCCAGCACTTTTTCGAGATTGGTTGTTACCATTCCGCTGCTCCCACGTTCAAAGATGGAGATCTGTGAAGGAGCAATACCCGTTTTCTCTGCTAATTGATACTGTTTTAGACCTAGACGTCTACGTTGTGTTGATACTATATCGCTGATTTTCATTGTCTTGTTTTTAATTGATTACTTTTCTAAGAACGTTTGTACCTGTTCATCGCTATACGCAATAGAGAGAACCGTATCTAGATGCGATATAGCAATTAGTCTTTCAACTTGTGGAGACAGGTTGCGTAAGATAAAGACACCGCCTGCATTCCGACAAAGTCTGTTACCGACAAGAAGCGCACTCAAACCCGAAGAATCGCAATATGAGCACTCCTTGAGATCTAGTATGATGTTACGCTGACACAACCCCGAGAGTATGATAAACTCAGACTTCAATCTCGGCGTCAGGACAGCATCCAAACGAGAGGATGTGAGGGTGATAAGAGTATGCGTTTCAAATTCTTGAATGGTGTACGCATTTTCTTCTTTTGCGGGAGAGATCATGATATTATTAGTGTGTGGTTGATGTGGTAGTTATCCTTGTGGTTTGCGGTATACATATTTGCTAATGTATACCGCTTTCTCATCCGCTTACGTTCAGCAGACTACTCATATTGGACAATTTAATGGCAACCGTCATCGCAGAAATCCTATTGAAGACTCCTAAGTCTTAACACCTTTTCCAACATGTCTTATGTTGGATTTCAGTTATTGATACGTAAAATGGTAATATATGTTTACGACTTTTGCAAAATCTTGCAATAATTTCGTTCTTTTCATTCTTTAGCTCTTGCTTCTCCACAAGTTGTGTACTATAAAATTCGCTTTTATTACAATTTCGCCGACTTTAATTGGCGGTATGAAACCTAGCAGACCAAAGAACAATAAACAGTACTTGCGTACTGCGCAAATCTCATTTACACGAAGCAGCCTCAAGAGAGCTTCGTGTCTAATATGTGCTATGATTGTTAATTAGCGCTGAAAGGGTTTATCTTTATAGTCGCTAAAAATGAGATTGACTAACTCCGCGTTGCATCCCGATTCTTTCGCGAGCGCTTCGCCTTTCGTGTAGCATTGCACGGCGTCATCTCGCATCGCCAACATGTCGTAGCAAAAACCGAGGTTGCGCCAATAGAATACGCGATAGAACCACCCGTCCAGCTCGTTGAGACGCGTATACAAATGTTTACTATCCTCTATGGCATCCTTGTATTTCGCTTGCAAGAAGTTTAGCCAAAGACGTTCGAAGTAATAGTTTGCCGTTTTGTGGCTCAAAGTATCCCACTCTCGCATAAGTTCTGTAGCTAGGGCTACATTATTCTCGGGGATTGACTGCAGCTTTGTATCCATTTCAGGACCGTGCAATAGCGGGACAAATGCATTGGTATACATTACATTCGCATCCTGATAATAACCACGTGCCAACCATTTCTCGAGGTAGTCCGTCTCATTACTTGAAGGCGTTACCTCCACCAATGGCAATATCTCATTGAAGGGTACGAGCTTCACAGAGTCTCGCTTTGCCAAAGCGTCGTCAAAATAGTACTTATGCTCAGCCCCCGTAAACACTATAACTCGTTTTGCGTGTTGGAGGGCTATGGCACTATCTATGAGCGATAACATCTTCGCATTTCGTACTTCGGAGTGTAAATTCATCACACCGTCACCATATACGTCTATCTCTATCCGATACGCCTCTCGTGTGTAATCGTTGTAATCTTTGCCATTAAAGAACTCATAGCCTACCGAATTACTACTCCACAATGAATCTAACGACCCATATTTTTCTTCAAAGCGTTGGATTATAGAGCTATGCTGTAACAACGAATCTTCCACTCGCTTTTTCATCTTATAATCTTCTGTCTGCATATATTCTTTGCGCGCTGCACGAACATTATAATTGACCCCCCAATGATCTATGGGGTAAGACGGAATACCATGCTCAGCGCCGTAAATACACGCAAGCGTCATTTCTTGCAAATAACTTTTCTTTTGAAAATAAGAGGGAGGAATCTCTACACAAATTGCATCGGGGTTGTAAGTCGCCAGAATGCGCACAATATCGTGATAAGAGTAATGCGGATTCTTTGCATGCATACCATGTATGGTACCCACAACTAAAACCTCGGTAGCCTGAGGTGTCTTCTGTGCAAAAACAAAAGGAACAATTAGTGAAAGAAAGAAGGTCAGTACAAAATTTCGCTTTACAGACATTGTAATATTTTATTTGCTTTACCCGATTTACGTACTTCTGTTTTGATATTAGCAACCATCTTTTGTTTCAAAGGCGCTTCCCCTATCATCTCTGACGGCGTTTCCTCCAAAAGCACTTCGTTGCCCTTTACAGAAATAGTACACTCATACTCCAAATACGTTTTCCAAGCAGTATTTGCCTCAAAGCGCAATTTATAACTACCGTCCGTTATTTCGTTACCTTGCGCGTCTGTCATATCCCATATTGTTTCGAAGCGACCAGACTTAGGGGTTGCGCCACTTATCCCATCAACTGGTTTTTCTTTTACCGCCTTCCGCCAAGCGATTAGAGCATCAGGACGCTTTGACCATCCTTTACCAGCGGTGAAAGCCGTCACAAAAATCGTTTTTACGAACTCTCCGTTACTATTCTCGATCCAAACAGCAAACTGATTGGTAGCAAGCTTAAAACGTTTGTTGAAATCAAAGCTAAAAGCGATTTCCTGTTTCGGCGTTACTGCCCATAGCTGCGCGACAGACAATAAGCCTCCCACGATAAGAAATAAAAGACGTCTGAACATTTTATCTACTTAATATTTCCAACTACTGCTGGAAACAAATGTAATAAAAAAGGACGTTGCAAACGTCCCCGAAATAATATTGCTAGATTCTGGCGTTTTTAGCGAAACGAGCGAATCTGGTTTCACTACAGCAAAAATGTTTAACGCTTAACCTTTTCCACACTAAGTGGGTTGTGTAATCTCGACGCTCGCACGCGGGATCGCCTTAACCGTTTGGTCAGAGAAGAGTCCTGCGCGGAACTTAAAAAGTCCAGCAATGGCAATCATGGCTGCGTTGTCCGTAGTAAAACGACGCTCGGGGATGAAAACCTCCACGTGCATTTCCTCTCCTAGGGTCTTAACAGCCTCTCGCAATCCATCATTAGCGGCGACTCCGCCACCTATAGCGACTTGGCGAATCCCTGTTTCTTGAATCGCCTTACGCAATTTGCGCATAAGAATATCTATGATTGTATACTGCAACGAAGCACACAGATCTACCTGATGTTTTGCAATAAAATCTGGGTCTTCTTGTACATTCTTCTGCAAGAGATAAAGAAAAGAGGTCTTTAAGCCGCTGAAGCTAAAATCTAAGCCTTGTAAATAGGGACGCGTAAATGTAAAAGCGTGCGGGTCGCCTATTTTTGCCAACCTATCAACGTGTGGACCACCCGGG
>CAJPTS010000102.1 GCA_905373625.1 Bacteroidia bacterium | reverse complement strand
ATTAGGGAATCTGGAGACCCAAGATCAATTATATGCAGCCGAATACGTGGCGAGTTTGCCATTTACCGATGCGAAACGAATTGGGATCTGGGGGTGGAGTTATGGTGGTTATATGTCTCTGTCGTGCAAATTGAAGGGGGTGGATCTCTTCCGCATGTGCATAGCAGTAGCGCCTGTGACCAATTGGCGTTTCTATGACTCTATTTATACCGAGCGCTTTATGGGTTTACCGAGTACGAATGCTAAAGGGTATGATGAGAATGCTCCGTTGCACTTTGCTGACCGATTAAAGGGCGGCTTGCTCCTGATGCACGGGACGTATGATGACAACGTGCACATCCAGCACTCCATGCGTATCGTTGAGCGTTTTGTACAAGCGCAAAAACAGTTTGAGATGCAGTTCTATCCTGACCGCAATCACAATATTTATGGCAACGGCGCAACGCTGCATCTTTACACGCGTATGTGGGATTACATAGGACGTCAGCTTATGTAACCGTTTTGTTCTTTTACATTCAGTGTTTTGATTTGCATAAAAGCGAACATCACGAAAGAGATAATTTTCAAAGTATAAATTCCATTATAAGAAGAAGTTGCAACCATTTCCCAACCGCAAGAACTAATAAACAATGAAGAAAAATATTCTAATCTTGGCAGCCTTTTTCCTGTTACTCCCCTTGTCATTTGTACAAACGAGTTGCGATAAGGGGGTCAATGACTTTCTGAATTCGTTGAAATTAAGTAACGAAGACATCGTGGCTGGTTTGCGAAAAGCTCTTGACATCGCGGCTGACGATGCCTCAGTACTCGGGAGTAAAGTTGACGGCTTTTTGAAAAACAAGCTGATTGCGCTTGCCATGCCCGATGACTTAAAACCCGTCTTACAACTCATTGACTTGAGTAAGGAAGTTCCCCTCGTGGGATCTATGCTCAGCAGTGGTTTGAAATCTGTAGCGGATGACTTTGTGGTTTCACTTAATCGTGCTGCAGAGACTGCCGCTGGAAAAGCAGCCCCAGTGTTCAAAAAGGCAATTACGGGTATGACTATAACTGATGCCTTGGGGATTCTGCAAGGTGGTGATACGGCTGCAACTCATTATCTGCGCGAAAAGACAACAGAGGGACTCACGGTTGCATTTAAGCCCGAATGCGAAAATGTGATCAACGCAGTGGGGGTTACTAGTCAGTATAAAAAACTTGCTGATGAGTACAACGATGTGATGGGGAATACCGCAGTCGCCTTGTTAGCCAGTGCTGCAGGGCTACCTAATCAGTTGAACGCAGACCTGCCCGACTACGTGACGCGCAAGGCGATCCACGGGATGTATGTGCTCATGCGCGGCGAGGAAAAGAAAATACGCGATAATCCAAAAAATTATGCTTCTGATATCATTCAGAAAGTTTTTGGCTCAGCAGAGGCGAAGGTCAAGAAAAAATAACGACTACGGCAGCGAACAAACAAATCACCTTACGTAATTAGGCGTATGAAAAAAGCATAATGCTGGTTTACTGCTGTTCGTTTTTGTTCCACTGACGTGCAAAATCAGATTAGTAATAGTTGTTGCGATTTCGCATAATTGGAAAAAACATAGTATTTTTACAACTGTAAGGTTTGTAAGACGGTTCACGCTAGGTAAAGCAGATTCTATAGGCAGGATTTGATGGGAAGTTTACGACACAATATCAGTCTCGGAGTAGTATTGACACTTGCAATACTGTTAGTGCCTTTCGTGTCTCTGCAGGCCCAGCCTACCACAGCCCCACTCTCGCCCACTGAACGGCTGGCGAGAGCGTCAGAGCGAGTTGCTGAAGGCGAGAAGCGCATCGAAGAGGCTAAGCAGCTTATGACCGACGGGCGCACCATGGAGAAGCAAGGTGAAAGCGAGTCTAAGGATCACGTAAAGAACCTAAAACGGATGCTCAAGGAGCACGAGCGTGAGATGACTTCGCTCAATAAACAACTCTCTTCTAAAGATAAAGCCGAGCGTACACAGGCACGTGCACAGGCAAAAGACCTCAAAACTCGTTACCGTGAGGAAGTGCGCAGCGTGCGCAAAGAGCTCAAAGAAGCCGAGCGAAATAAAAAGCGCGGCGAGAAGATGCAGGAACGCGGACGAAAGAAGCTAGAACGTGCTAAAGACTACTTGAAGAAGGCTCGGAAGCTGGAAAGAGAGGTACAAAAACGGAACGAAGAGCGTGAGCGTAAACTCGTAGAGCAAGAGCAGCGTCGGATGGTCGGTGGGTGATGAGGGAGTCGGGAAAGAAACGAACACTAACCACTCCTCAAGCACGTATCTTAGCTATAGATGACGAAAGCTCTATACGCGAGACGCTACGCAGTATCCTAGATACTGAAGGATATGCTGTCGAGGTGGCGTCTGGGGGATACGAAGCGCTAGAAATTTTCAAAAATCGGACATTTGATGTGGTTCTCTGCGATGTGAAAATGCAGGGAATGGACGGCATTGAGGTGCTAGTAGCCTTGAAAGAATTAGCACCCGATCTGCCCGTAATTATGATTTCGGGGCACGGTGCTATAGATACTGCCGTAGAATCGCTCCGAAAAGGTGCGTATGACTACATACAAAAGCCGTTAGACCTCAACCGCCTTCTCGTCTCGTTGCGCAATGCCCTAGATCGCAATTCGCTTGTGGCTGAAACACAGCGCTTGCGGCAAAAAGTTCAACAGAATACAACGATAATAGGCGATTCGCCTGCTATCCAACAGGTGCGTGCCATGATGCAGCGCGTTGCAAGCACCAATGCTCGTGTATTGATTACGGGGGAGAATGGTACGGGAAAGGAACTCGTGGCACGAGGCATCCACCAGCAAAGTCCTCTCGCCGATGGTCCTTTTATTGAAGTGAACTGTGCAGCGATCCCTAGTGAACTAATTGAGAGTGAGTTGTTCGGACACGAAAAAGGTGCTTTTACTTCTGCAATAAAACAGCGAAAAGGAAAATTTGAACTCGCCTGTGATGGGACTCTTTTTCTTGACGAGATCGGCGATATGAGTCTAGATGCACAAGCTAAAGTGTTACGTGCGTTGCAAGAGCAGCGCATAACGCGTGTAGGGGGCGATAAGGAGATTGAAGTCAATCCGCGTGTAATTGCTGCCACAAATAAGAACTTGCAGGACGAGATTAAAGCGGGTCATTTTCGTGAAGACCTCTACCATCGGCTTAGTGTGATATTGATCCACGTCCCTGCATTACGCGAGCGCAAGGAAGATATACCGCTCCTCATAGAGCATTTTATTACTAGTTTGTGTGCGCAGAATGGTATTGCAAAGCGTAAAATATCGCAGCAAGCTGTAAAGGCGCTTACTAACCTCCCTTGGACAGGAAATGTGCGTGAGTTGCACAACATCATAGAGCGACTACTGATCATGACCGATGGCGAGATCTCGCCCGCAGACGTAGAACGCTACGTCAATTAGGCGACGGTGTTAAAATAACAATCCCCGAATACTTTTATTTACTTTACCACGCTAGCCATTATTGTGTATTCGAGTGATACTATGTCTGTTATGAAGTAGCAGGAAATCTACCAGAGTAAGGATTTCGCTTTGATATTTTTCAATGAAATACGCCAGTTTGCAAAAGTCAGTTTTCGTAAAACATCGACAAGCCATAAAGAAGTGTAATAATATTGACCCAGTGAATAATCAACATAAATTCGGAAATGGCAGGAGCAGTATGACAATCTGTGTCCTGCTTTTTTTGCTTAGTGCATTCCCCAAGATTAGTATAGCCCAAGAATTAGAGGTGGGGGCTGCACGTTTTAGCGCCTATGAGAAATTCGTAAAAGGGAAAAAAGTGGCATTGGTTTGTAATCACACGTCGCGTGTAGGGGAGCGTATGCTTTATGACACGTTACGTGCTCGTGGCATCAATTTAGTCCGCTTGTTTACACCCGAGCACGGTTTAGAAGGCATTGCTGACGCGGGTGAGCGTGTTAAAGGGAATAAACGGCAAACGCATTTCCCTGAAATTGTAAGCCTATATGATCATAAAAAGCACTTACCTACGGAGAAATTGAGCGGCGTAGACGTATTGCTTTTTGACCTCCAGGATGTGGGAGTGCGCTGCTACACGTATATATCTACGATGCACTACGCGATGGAAGCTTGCGCCGCCGTAGGTATACCCTTTGTGGTACTTGACCGCCCGAACCCAAACGGACACTTTGTGGACGGGACGGTGCTAGACCTCAAATACAAATCTTTTGTCGGTATGCACCCCGTACCATGGGTACACGGGATGACGGTGGGCGAATATGCACGTATGATAGTGGGGGAGAAATGGCTATCAAAGGGGAGTAAATTGCATCTAGAAGTGATACCCTGCAAGGGCTATACGCACAGCACCCGTTATGTGCCGCCTGTCCCACCGTCGCCTAACCTCCCGAACTTATTATCAATACTTCTTTACCCGTCTCTTGCATTTTTTGAGGGTACTACCCAAAGCGTAGGGCGTGGGACAGATTATCCGTTTCAGGTTGTGGGAAGTCCGAAAAATAAAGTTGAGGGGTTCAGATTTATACCAGAGTCGCGTCAAGGGGCTAAAAAGCCACCTTTCATGGGCGATACATGTTATGGAATTAACCTTGCCAATGAGGCGTTAGATTCGTTTTATACACACCCGCGTATCCGATTAAAGTATCTGGTCGCTGTAAAAAAACAATGCACGGGGCGCTATTTCTCCAAGTTCTTCGACCAATTGGCGGGAATCACTGCACTTCGCATTGCACTAGAGCAAGGAAAGAGTGAAGAAGATATTCGTGCCATGTGGCAACCCGCATTAGCACGTTTCATGAAAGTGCGTAAAAAATACTTGCTCTACGAAGATTTCCCCGCGGCAAGGTAACGCACTCAGGGCAGAAAAGTGGGCGATTAACTTAGAAGCGCCCGTTGTCCAAAGCTTCAGAATTCTGTATCAGAATTTGTGAGATACGAGATTTATCATTCTCCGTCTTCAGGAAAACACTTATACGAAAAGTCCCCGTACGCGAGTTATAAGTCCCGATAAAAAACGAGTTATCTGTACGCGTTTTTTTATGCGCTAAGACAAAGCTATTGGGCGGATTATTTACAAAGAAATTGTTAATCAACACTTGCGCCTGCGAGTTCCCATAAACGTTCTCCACGTCCAGAATACGTAGGTCTACTGTTGCGCCAAAATAAGGCAACAATTTATCGGCATTCCCCGTAGCAATCGCTTGCTCAATATCGCTCTCTGGCGTCTGCGCCATCGCTACACTGAATAAAGCTATGAGCGGAAGTAGTATGCATAAATGTTTCATGGTAGTTAGTTTTAGCGTTTCCCGCAGTGGAGGGCAAGCCACCTTTGATGTTTATCTATATCCTTGCACAAAATATATTTTTACCCCTAACGACTTGTGCTTTAACTGAAGAATGGTCACAACTCCTGTGCCAAACGTTGTAAGGCTCGCAGTCCGTACTCAAAAGCCGCTTCAGAAGGGCAAAATTCAGCAGAATGGAGGTTGCCAGTTGGTCCAACACCTAGACGCAGAAATAGAGAGGGGAGTTGGTGTGTAAAATAGGCAAAATCGTCTGTTGTCATCCGTTTGCCAAGGGGGACTAGTTCTCGCTCTACAACTCCTTGTAAAAGTATACGTGCTCTCTCGGCTAGCGCTTCGTTATTAAATAAAGAAGGATACCCCTCAGTGATATCTACACTAGCAGTTGCTCCAAATGTGGCTGCTGTATGCTTTGCAATACGACGAATCAATTCCTTCGCTTCGGCACGCCACGTCTCTGAGTGCGTACGAAGCGTACCGTCAAGGCGCACTGAAGCTGGAATCAGATTCATGCGTCCGTGGCATTCCAAATTCCCAAAAGATAACACCATGGGGGCGCTTGGTGGAGCATTGCGCGACGCGATGCTTTGGAGCGCTACCAGTGTATGTGCTGCGACCAGTAAGGAGTCTACACCCGTATGTGGCAATGCGCCGTGCGCCGCTTTACCATTGATCGTGATACGTATTTCATCGCCTGACGCCATGTATTGTCCTGCACACAGCCCAATGCTCCCGACAGGTAATTCGGGCTCGCAATGAAAAGCAAGCATCGCGTCGGGCTTATGTGTTTGAAAAGCAGCAGAGTGTAGTACGGCTAGAGCCCCGCCTGGCAACACCTCTTCCGAAGATTCGAATATTAACAGGAGGTTTGACCAATTCGCGTCAGGAAGCTCGTCGCGTAACTTACTGAGTCCCATCGCCAGCCCCATGTGCATATCGTGCCCACAGGCATGCATTACGCCAGCATTCTGACTGGAAAATTCGCTGCTCGCTTCTTGTATGGGGAGGGCATCTAATTCTGTCCTATAACCCAAAGTAAAGGCTCGTTTCCCCGCTTTATATGCCAAGAAGCTAGTTGTGCCGGGTAATGAAAAAAGCTGCCAGTCTCGCGCCGCTAAAAGCGTTTGTAAGTAAGAGGAGGTGGCACACTCTGCTCCTGACAGCTCGGGGTGCTGATGTATATGGCGGCGAACTTCGCGGGCAAAAGTCAACGCTTGTTCCATCTTATTGATTATTATGGTTTAAGCGGAGTTGCACGGGGGCGTGCATGAGTTTACCGTACTGCGAAATTGCTACTCGCCCTTGGTATATTGTACCACTGTTCAAAGAAAGCTGCACGAGGGTCGGCATGGCGGTACGGTAGTAGTAGGCGTTGTGCAGCGTGGAGAGCGATTCTAATTCTATCATCTC
>CAJPTS010000101.1 GCA_905373625.1 Bacteroidia bacterium | reverse complement strand
GTATCTTTGCATTTGTGCGAAGTGCTTTTGTATCGCATACAAAAAAGGTTGGCATGGAGGTTAGGGCAAATACGCTGTCACTCGCGGTAATGCGCAAGTGCTTGTTTGGCAATGTCTCAAAGCGCGACGGTTTGTTTGGAGATTTCACTGACACGATAGTGATCCCCAAAAATGAATATGCGCGCATAGATGCTAGTTTTGATTTCCTTAAATCTTTCGCCACGGATCGCGTCATCTATGGCATCAATACTGGGTTTGGTCCCATGGCGCAGTGGCGCGTAGCAGACGAGCATCTAAAAGAGCTTCAATATAACATCATCCGCAGTCATGCGACGGGCGCAGGCGAACCGTTAGAAGACCTCTACGTACGTGCCGCTATGTTGGCAAGACTTGGCACCTTTTTACAGGGCAAATCTGGTGTACATCGCGAATTGGTAGAACGACTGCTAGATTTTATCAATCTTGGCATTTATCCCTACGTGCCGCGTCATGGGAGTGTAGGCGCGAGCGGCGATTTGGTACAGTTGGCACATATTGCCCTAGCGCTCATCGGTGAAGGAAAAGTACATTACAACGGGAAGTGGTGGTCTACAGCCAAGGTGCTAAACGAACTGCATCTCTCGCCGATACAAATGCATATTCGTGAGGGACTCAGTGCTACAAATGGTACGAGTGTCATGACGGGCATTGCTGCCGTGAATCTGATTTACGCTGGAAATTTGCTCGAATGGGCATTACCGTTAGCGGTGTGGATGAACGAAATCGCAGAATCTTATGATGACTGGATTAGCGAACCGCTCAATGCTGCAAAAGACCACCAAGGGCAACAAATTATAGCCACGAAGATGCGCGAGTGGGCGCAAGGAAGCCGTCGCCTACTGAAACGGGAACATTATCTTTATAACAAAGAAGAGAATCAAGAGTCCTTTTTTTCAAAAAAAGTACAATCATATTATTCTTTACGGTGTACGCCACAGATATTCGGGCCAATTTTTGAAACGTTTGTTGATGCACAGCGTGTTATTGAGCATGAATTGAATTCGGCTTGTGACAACCCCATAATTGATGTCGAGACGCAGAATGTTTACCACGGGGGAAATTTTCATGGGGACTACATCTCGCTCGAATCTGACAAGATAAAAATTGCCACGGTTCGGCTTATGATGACCGCGGAGCGTCAGCTGAATTACTTAATGCACGACCGTATAAATGGCATACTTCCTCCATTTTTGAATATGGGGGTGCTGGGGCTTAATTATGGCATGCAAGCTTGTCAGTTTACGGCCACTAGTACTACGGCAGAGAGCCAGACACTCGCCATGCCAAATTACGTGCATTCCATTCCGAATAACAACGATAATCAGGACATCGTCTCCATGGGAACAAACTCGGCGTTACTCTGTAAGCAGGTGATAGATAATGCCTATCAAGTCTTTGCTATCCATTGCATCGCCCTAGCACAAGCCACGGATTGTTTAGGAATAGCCGAGCAGCTCGCCCCCAAGACTAAAACTGTATACGACGCAATTCGGGAGCGCTGCCCCGTAATTCGAGAAGACGTGCCTCTCTATGAAAAAATTAAAAGCGTTGAGGAATATTTACGACAGATACAAGCCTAATGAAATATGCATTTATAACAGGGGCATCGCGCGGCATAGGTCGCGCCATAGCTAAACAAATGGTCGCGGCTGGTTACGCAGTCACATTCACCTATGTAAACAATGACGCCGCAGCGCAAGAATTAGCCGCAGAACTCCGCGAGAACGGAGGCGTGGTAGATTATCTGAAATTTGATGTTGCTGACCCGCTTGCTACAGAAGCTGCGCTTACGGAATGGGAAAACACACATGCAGAAGACTATGTTGAGGTGCTGGTAAATAATGCGGGCGTCTGCGAAGACCAACTGATGATATTCATGCAAAATGCCGCTTGGCACAGAGTGTTAGACACGACCCTCAACGGCTTCTTTTACATAACGCGCCGTTTCTTGAAAAACATGATCAGCAAACGGTGCGGACGGATTATCAATATTGCCTCCCTCTCGGGCTTAAAAGGGCTTCCAGGACAAGTAAATTACTCCGCAGCAAAAGCGGCACTGATAGGGGCGACAAAAGCCCTCGCGCAAGAAGTGGCGAAGAGAAAAATTACAGTTAATGCCATAGCGCCTGGTTTTATAGAGAGTGATATGACAAAAGACCTCCCCGTGGCGGAGTTGCAAAAAATGATCCCCATGGGGCGTTTTGGTACGGCTGACGAGGTGGCGAGCCTCGTTTCCTTTTTAGCAAGTCCAGCGGCAGCGTATATCACAGGGCAGGTAATTTCTATCAACGGCGGATTGTATTCTTAAGCATAGCGGTGAAGAAAATATGGAAAAGCGCGTAGTAATCACAGGGATCGGGATCTGGAGTTGTATTGGTAAGAATACAGAAGAGGTGCTCAGCAGTCTGCAAGAGGGGCGCAGTGGCATAGGCATAGATGAGCTCCGAAAAGAGATGGGCTTTCAGAGTGCGCTTACGGGGATCGTGGAACGCCCGCAATTAAAAGGTTTATTAGACCGTCGGATGCGCGTCGGGTTGCCCGAGGAGGGTGAGTTTGCCTATATGGCCAGTCGCGAAGCATTTGTCAGTGCAGGCATCGCTGAGGAGTACCTGCTGGCGAATGAGTGCGGTTGTATCTTCGGCAACGATTCTACAGCTGGTGCTACCGTAGCCGCTGCTAAGCTCATGGATGAGAAGAAGGCTACTACCTTGCTTGGCTCGGGGTGGATCTTCCAAGCCATGAACTCTACGGTTACCATGAATTTGAGTACCATTTTCCGTTTGCGTGGGATCAATTTTACCGTCAGTGCAGCGTGTGCAAGTGGTAGTCATGCCATTGGCTTGGGGTACATGATGATTAAGCAGGGTCTACAAAACCTCGTACTTTGTGGTGGTGCGCAAGAGGTAAATGCTTACAGTATGGGGACATTTGATGCCCTGAGCGCCTTTTCTATGCGCATGGGAGAGCCTACTAAAGCCTCGCGCCCGTTTGATAAAGATCGGGACGGACTCATTCCCAGTGGCGGAGCTGCTGCGTTGGTACTTGAAGAGTACGATCATGCTGTGGCACGTGGGGCAAATATTTTGTGCGAAGTGGTTGGTTATGGCTTCTCGAGTAACGGTGGGGGTATCTCGCAGCCCAGCGATGTGGGATCGGAAATTGCAATGCAACGTGCTATGAAAGATGCAGCCGTGACGCCTGCCGACATTGATTATATCAATGCACATGCTACCTCAACACCGCAGGGCGATATGTTTGAGGCCATGGCGCTAGATCGTCTTTTTGCCGAACAACACGCGTGGATATCTTCCACAAAGAGTATGACGGGGCATGAGTGCTGGATGGCGGGTGCTAGTGAAATTATCTACTCTATCTTAATGATGCGGAACAACTTTGTTGCGCCTAACATCAATTTTGAGAACCCCGATGAGTATTCGGCAAAGTTACACATTGCCACAGAGCGTGTAGATACTGAACTGCACACGATACTCTCTAACTCCTTCGGGTTTGGGGGAACGAATAGTGCTCTAATTATCAAGAAAATATAGACGGCGTTTGCTGCCATAGAGTCATTACGAATCCTTGTCAATAAAAATAAAGCATACGATTATGAAAAGAATTTTGCTAGCACTAGCTTTTGTAGCACTTGCCGCGAGCGTGCACGGACAACAACTAATCGGGGGAACCCTAGATTCAATAAAGGATGTGCAACAAATTCAAGTCTCTTTTGACTATAAAGATGCTCTCATCCAAGGGATGATCTTTGAGGATTTTATGGCGAAGGAACAACGCGAGTTCTCCAACAGCGATTACTTCGATTTTGAAGAAGAATGGCAGAAGAGTCTAACCGCCGAACACATATCGCGCTTTGTGGCTGCATATAACAAAATAGCGTCTAAGAAGGGATTACCTATCCTCGTCTCCAAGGAGATGCCTACACGCTTAGTGGTAAAATTTGCAAGTCTTGAGCGCGATGGGACAGCCGTTGCAGATTATCAGTTTATGAATAGTGAGGGTAAGAAAGTCGCCGTAATTCGTTGGGCATCGCCTCGCGGAGGTATCTTTGGCACGTTCCTGAACCTATTGGGCGATGCTAGCGAGGAAAATGGCGAGAACTTTGCTAAGTTCATAAACAAGAATATTAACAAAGGCTTCTTTTCATTCTAGATGAAACTATCTCCTACAGTAGCGAAGCGCTATACAAAAGAACAACTGAATGCCGTAGAAGCGCAGCGCTTGGCCGAATATATTACATGGGGACCCGTCATCTTTGAGGTAGCACGACTCCTACGCAAGTTCAAGATTTTAGAATACCTCAACGAGAGTAAAGACGGGCTTACCGAGGCGGAGCTCGTGGAAAAGACTCATTGCACGCCCTACGCCATCAATGTGCTGGTAGAAGGCGGACTCTCGGCGGGCATACTACTAGTAGACCCTACTACGGAACGCTTCCGACTCTCGAAAACAGGGTGGTTCTTGCTGGCAGACGAAAACAAAGCTGTCAATCTGGACTTTGTGCACGACGTCAATTACCGCGGACTGTACCACCTCGAAGAGGCGCTAACTGAAGGACGTCCTGCGGGTTTACCAACCTTGGGGAATTGGAAAACAATTTACGAGGGGTTGTCTCAACTAGAGCCGAACGTACGGCAGAGTTGGCTCGCTTTTGATCATTACTACAGCGACAACTCTTTTGATAAAGCTTTACCTATTGTCTTTGAAAGACATCCCAAACGATTACTAGACATCGGTGGGAACACGGGTAAGTTTGCACTCCGATGTGTAGAATATGACCCCGAGGTGCGGGTTACCATTGCCGACCTCCCAGGTCAGCTCAGTATGATGAAGGATTTCGTCGCCAATAAAAACGGGGCAGAACGAATAGATGGTTATGCCATAGATCAGTTAGATCCCCGTGCCGTGCTCCCCAGTGCTCCGTGGGATGCGATCTGGATGAGTCAGTTCCTAGTATGTTTCTCCGAAGACGAAATCTACACGATCCTTGCGCGCGTTGCGGCTGTAATGACGCCTAATACGCGCCTGTTTATTATGGACTTGTTCTGGAATCTACAACGAAGTGAAACGGCGGCTCTCTGTCTGACTATGACGAGTGTCTATTTCACGGCCATGGCGAACGGGAATTCTAAATTCTATCGGAGTGAAGTCTTTGAAAGGCTCATAGAACGCGCTGGTATGAAAGTGGTAAAAATGCACGACCAGTTCGGATTGGGACACAATATTCTGGAAATTGTTAAAGAGTAACCTAGCCTCGTCCCTGCTAGGAGATATGTGTGATTAAATAAATACCAAGATAATTATGACACGCGAAGAAATTGATGCCAAGGTGCGAGAGTTCCTTATTGAGGATCTGGAAATCGACGAAGAAAAGATAAAGCCAGAGGGGAAATTGAAGGACGACATTGGCATCGATAGTTTGGATTTTGTAGACATCGTGGTAATAGTTGAGAATAAATTCGGCTTTAAGATAAAGCCCGAAGAGATGGCAGGGATTACCACGCTTAAGGAATTCTGTGACTACGTGGAACGAAAAGTACGCGAGCTTGAAAAGTAATCTGCACTGCTAGAGTACCTCGCGCACTGCTCTCCGCAGACGTGTGCGAGTACGCGTAAATCGTGTCATAAAGAGATGCCTGCCCAGTGGCAAGGGCGCACGGATGGTTCGCCGTGGATGCAACGAAATTTGATTAAATCGTTTCGTTTCTTCCCGCTTTGGTGTTACTATTTTTTGGTCGCCATAGTCGTACCTTTCTACCTAATCTTTGCTAAAGGTTACCGTGCTTCGTACCAATATTTCCGCTTACGACATCGCTTCTCAGCGGTGAAGGCGTTCATTGTTTGCTACTGGCAGTACTTCCGTTTCGGGCAGATTATGGTGGATCGCTTTGCTTGCTATGCGGGGCATTCGTTCCGTTTTTCCACTGTGAACTTTGATGAGTATACCCAGCGCACCTTGCAGCCCGATTCTTTTGTCATGCTTACAGCGCACGTAGGGAGCTATGAGATGGGCGGATATTACTTCGTGGCGGAGAAAAAAGCTTTTAACATGGTTCTTTTTGGTGGCGAGACGGAGACCATTATGAAGAATCGGGAAATGTTGTTCGAGCGAACACACATACGGATGATCCCTGTGCGTCCCGATATGGGACACCTATTCGAGATGAACGAGGCGATAGAGAAAGGCGAGATTCTAAGCATGGCTGCCGATAGGTGCAATGGCTCGGAGCGTACCATAGAAGCGGATTTCTTGGGTGCTAAAGCACACTTCCCACTCGGTCCTTTTGCCACGATACTACAGCGCAACCTTCCCACGCTTGCTGTCTTTGTACCCAAGGTAGGCTATGCCAAGTATCGGGTGTACGTGGAGAGCCTCACGCTTCCTGATCCGCAATTGTCACGTGCGGAACGCTTAGCACTGTTGGCACAGGCATATGTAAATGCTCTGGAAAAAGTATTGCAGAAGCACCCCGAGCAGTGGTTTAATTTTTTCGACGTATGGCAATAGAGAATAAAGCAATAAATTTCGCCACCATAGATGTAAAGCAGTTGTTACCACAACAGCCGCCTTTTGTTATGGTCGGTAATATTCTTTCGTGCGATGAGACGATAACGCGCTGTAACTATACCGTCGCAGCAGACAACCTCTTTTGCGAAGAGGGGCTCTTTACCGCACCTGGTCTGATAGAACATGTAGCACAAACCGCGGCGGCACGCTT
>CAJPTS010000100.1 GCA_905373625.1 Bacteroidia bacterium | reverse complement strand
AGGGACAGCGCGTCGTGGTGATAGAAGACTTAGTATCTACGGGGGGAAGTAGTCTAAAAGCTGTTGAGGCAGTACGAAAGGCGGGCGCAGAGGTGCTGGGCATGGTAGCAATCTTTACCTATGCATTCCCACAAGCTGAGCAAGCCATGAGAGACGCCAAGGTGGATTTTGAAGCTTTAGCTACCTACCCCATGTTGTTAGACATGCTTAAGGCGCAAGGAAAGATAAGCTTGGAGGAGGAGAAGCGTCTTGCTGATTGGCGCAATCAGCCTGAAACGTGGGGGCGCTAATGCTACGATAGGTTCGATTATTCTATAGACGTAGTTATGCAAAAGTACGAAAGCAAAATCTCCAAAAGCAACCGTCTGGCGTCTGATCTGTATGATCGTTTTTCTAATGCGGAGATGCTTGCACGCATGTTTCCCCAAGATCAGTTCCAACTAGTGGAGGTTACACCAGATCGTTGCCTTTTTGAAAGTAAGCAGTACGGGCAGGTGGGTTTTCAAATTGTTGACCGAGAGGAGGATAAGATGGTGAAGTTCTCCGACGTCAATGGGAAGCCCTTCGGGTTCTTTCTTTGGTTTCAGTTCAAAGAGGTGGGGGCGTATGATACGCGTATCCGTGTCACGCTGCATATAGATTTACCCGCCATCATGAAATTTGCCATGAAAGGCAAGATCCAGAAGGTGTTAGACCAATTTGCCGACGCCATAGCGCAAGCATAGTGCCTTCGCGTGGTCTACTGCTAACAAAAGTCAATAAATGGGTGCGCAGAGCACCTATTTTTTTGTCCAAAATACCTGTCCGTTTTTGAAATTTAGTGTTCTTGTAGTGCTATTCCCTGCTCCCGCACCAAACGCCTTTAGTACCTGTTTTCCCTTTTGCCGTATATTTGTACAATTACTCTAAGATGTTCGAGTCTGTAAAACGATTTGGGTTGCGAAATCGCCGAGGGCGTATAGCACTATTGTTGTGTGGTATTCTAGCTTTAATAATATTGCTCTATATCCTCTTTCGCCCATCTCCCTCTGAAGCTCTTTATGCCGAGGTACGAGAGGGGGAATTTGAAGTACAAATTGTAGTACAAGGTGAGTTAGAGACGCTGAGCAGTGTAGATGTTACAGGTCCCACGGAACAGATGCGGAGTCGTAATTTCAAAATCACCGAGATTACCATAAAAGATTTAGTACCCGAGGGAACAATTGTAGATTCGGGAGACTACGTCGGGACACTAGATAAGGAGGTGCTGAGTGCACAATTAAAAACGCTAGCCGACGAGGTGGAAAAAGCAGAACAGCAACTACTGAAAACTCAGTTAGATACTACGCTTTCTATGAGTGAGCTGCGTGTCAGTTTGCAGAATTTGCTTTACGAAAAGACTGAAAACGAAATAGTACTCGAACAGTCCAAGTATGAACCTCCTGCCACCATCCGTCAAGCGGCGCTCAACCTAGAGAAAACCAAGCGTACGTTACGTCAAACTGAAGAAAGTTACAGGCTTAAAAGTCAGCAGGCGAGGGCTACGATGCGCGAAGCAGAGCTTAACTTAGAGAAGGTCCTACGGCAACAAACCGAGCTGAATAGTGTGCTAAAAACTTTTACCATCTATGCGCCACAGCACGGCATGGTCATTTATGCTAAAGAGTGGGATGGGAAAAAAAGAAGAGTTGGCTCTAAAATCTCGATGTATGATGCCACGGTGGCTACACTGCCCGATCTCTCAGTCATGGTCTCAAAGACCTATGTTAACGAGATAGATATCAGCAAGGTAAAGATCGGGCAAGCTGTCTCCGTGAGTGTAGATGCTTTTCCAGATCGGCGCTATCGGGGGGAGGTCACCGAAATAGCCAACGTAGGCGAGCAGGTATCGGGTAGCGATGCTAAGGTTTTTGAGGTTATGGTGCGAGTGCTAGATCAAGACACCATCTTCCGTCCTTCTATGACTACCAGCAATGCCATCTTAATATTGCGCCGAGATAAGACGCTGTTCTGCCCCTTGGAATGCCTCTATACAAATGACACGATCTCCTACGTATGTCTTGGCTCGGGAGTGCGCCAAGAAGTGAAAACGGGGGCGAGTAATGACCGAGATATTGAGATCCTCGAAGGAGTAAAGGCTGGAGATAAACTCTATCTCTCTACTCCGAGCGATTTAGAGTCTTTTTCATGGTCATTGCTCCGCACAACGAAATAGAGATTCTATGTTCCTCTTCGGACGCTATGTGTACGACTTCGAGATCGCTGTAGAATCCATCCGCAGTAATAAACTCAAGTCTTTTCTAACGGGGCTCGGGATCATTTTTGGCGTAGCGGCAGTAATTAGCATGCTGGCAATCGGGAGTGGCGCACAGCGAGAGATCCTCGAGCAGATGAAGCAAGTGGGAGTGAACAATATCGTGGTGAACGTGCTGGAATCTAACACGGAGGAGACTAAAGAAGGCAAACCTCAGATACGACGGTTCTCGCCAGGGCTAAGTTTCCGCGACGTGACTTGTGTAAGAGAGACCCTACCCGAATTACGTTATTTAGTACCCATTGTGCAGTATTATGGCGCGTTGCAATCGGCATGGGGGCGACTGCAAGGACAGATTATCGGCGTGGAGCGAGATTATTTTTCCATGTACGAGATGCATTGCGCCTCAGGTACTTTTTTCAATCAGCTACAGGAGGAGAAGGGCGAGCTCGTTTGTGTGATAGGCTACGAGGTGCGCACGAAACTTTTTGCACGTGTATCGCCTATAGGACAGCAGGTGCGTTTTGCTGGCTTGTCTTTTACCGTGGTCGGCGTGTTAGAGAACCGTGCCACAGCAAGCGTAGAATCTGGCTTGGGGCTCGTAACAAATGCCTCGGTCATCTTTGTGCCTACGCGTACGCTCATGCGGCGTTACAAATCGCGAGCTCTGAAAACAGACAACGAATCTTTGTACGATACTGACGGCAATTACGCTCGTGAACAGGTGCGTAAACATCAGCTAGATCAAGTGGTATTGCAAGTCTCTGATACGCGTTACTTAGAGCCTACGGTAGATGTACTCAATCGGATGTTCGCCCGTCTGCATTGTGGCGTGGAAGATTTTCAAATAGTTATCCCAGAAAAACTCCTAAAGCAACAACAACGTACGAATAGCATATTTAATTGGGTTTTGGGCGCTATAGCTTGCATATCGTTGCTCGTGGGAGGGATTGGTATCATGAATATCATGTTTGCATCGGTAATGGAGCGCATAAAAGAGATAGGGATACGGTTAGCATTCGGTGCTAAGCGGGCGGACATCGCAGCACAGTTCCTTTGGGAAGCAATTCTCATAAGCATTACGGGGGGCTTTTTTGGCATTCTGGTGGGCGTGGCACTTTCCTATGTGATCTCGTACGTGGCGGGTATAGAGACCATCGTCTCGTGGTATTCCGTTGTCGTATCGTTCGGTGTCTCGGTTACTGTTGGGTTAGTTTTTGGCTTTGTGCCCGCACAACGTGCCGCTAAGCGTGATCCTATAGAATCTTTGCGTTATGAATAGAACCGAGAGAGGCGCCCTAGGTAGTAGAAAAGCGAAGCATAAGCGAGTACGTCTATTATTACTTGCTTTATTATTTTTGGTCATAACGTGGCAACCGCTCCATGCACAACGTGAACCGAAACTGCTTACTCTTGAAGAGTGTATTGATTATGCCCGCGAATATTCGGCAAATGCACTCATGGCACGTCAGACATTCCTAGCAGCCTACTGGCGCTACCGCTCCTACCGTGCAGAGCTTCTACCCTCGCTCCGTTTTGAGGGGACGCTCCCCAGTTTTAACCGCAGCTTATCGCGCTACCAGCTCCCAGATGGCTCTTACAAATATATAGAGAACAATGCCAGTACACTCGAGGGGGCTTTGTTACTCAGTCAGCGAATCGGTTGGACGGGTACGCGCCTTTTTCTCCGCACTAGTGCAGAACGACACGATCTCTTGGGCAAGCAAATTACGACAGATTATATGACAACCCCCGTACAAGTGGGGCTTGAACATAGTGTTTTTGGTATAAATGACTTAAAATGGAAGCGTAAGATTGAGCCAAAACGCTACGAGGAGGAAAAACGCGTCTACTTGCAAAACATAGAAAAGGTAACACAAGAGGCTATAGATCTGTTCTTTAATCTCCTCTTTGCTCAGCAGCGTCTCAGTATTGCACGTATGAATCGAGCGAACGCCGATACACTGTATAGAATCGCAAAAGGGCGTTATAACATCGGCACGATTGCTGAAAATGACCTCCTGCAAGTGGAGCTAGATCTACTCAACCAGACCAATTCGGTAAGCGAGGGTGAGCTTTCCCTACAAAACGCGCAGTTTCAGTTACTTACATTTTTAGGCTTAAAAGAGTCGTATGACCTACATCCACTCCCCCCAAAGCCTTATGTGGGCGATACGCTTAATTATTCGCAAGTGTTGGAACTGGCAAGACAGAATAATCCCACCCCTCTTCGATTACAGATACAGAGACTGGAGGTTGAACAGGAGGTTGCGGCGGCGAAAAGTGAAAGGGGGATTCAGCTTAACGTAAGTGCATCCTACGGGCTTACACAGCAAGCTTCTACTTATTGGGCGGCATATCAAAATCCGTTGGATCAACAGGGCATTTCGCTTAATGTGAGCATCCCGATAATTGATTGGGGGCAAGGAGCAGGACGGTTGAAAATCGCGCGTTCGAACAGAGAACTCGCAGAGGTAAGAACGCAAAAAGCGCTCCGCGAATTCGAACAACAAGTCTTCCTCCAAGTGATGCGCTATAATCGTCTGTCAGACATGCTACGTATTGCGAGTAAGGCGGACACGATAGCACAGAATCGGTTCAACATTACGAAGCAACGTTTCTTGATTGGGAAAATCGGGGTATTAGATTTAGATAATGCGCAGGGAGCCCGAGACAATGCTCGTATGAATTTTTGGCAAGCCATCCGTAATTCGTGGATCGCTTATTATGAACTGCGGGAACTTACGTTGTTTGATCCTGAGACCAACCAGTCCCTTCCTTTTGATTTTCAAATGTTATTAAAGTGAGAAATTTTTGCAGAGTGTAAGTTTGCCCCAGTGCTGCAAATACGGACGGTTAAAAATAGTTGAGTAACCCCAGAAATGAGCGGTTTTACAAATACTCCAGTACAATTTGAGGACGAGGGAAAGAGGTCTAAAACACTGATTCTCTGTGCAACGCTTTTTGAGCTAACCGCCTTCTGGGAGTACGCGCTAACAGATACCGAGCGTCAGAGGCTCGCTTCGGTATTTCAACGCAGAAATTATAGAGGGCTTTTCAATATACGGGCAAATTTAGATTGTTGTATCACGGGCGTAGGTGTTCCAGCCACGCTTCTCCATCTCGCACGTCTCCACATTAGAGACTATGACTTTGTTTTGAGTGTCGGATTTGGCGGGAGTTATAGTACCCGTTTGCAGATAGGCGAGGTGGTACAAGTCACAGAGGACGCTTTTGCTGATCTCGGTGTAATGGATAAGGGGCAATTCGTTCCATTAAACGCCACTCCTTTTTTCGGAGATGCAGGGAAGCGGCAGCCATTCTATACGGCCTCTAAGCTACTCGTGCCAAATTATCGGCAATGCCGTGCTTTAACGCGGAATGTGCCGACGGGCGAACTCTCGAACTTAGTAGGTTTAGATTGGAAGAAAGAACAAGTGGATATTGAGAGTATGGAGGGAGCTGCGGTTGCATTGGTATGTGAATTGTATGCAAAGGAGTTCCTCACACTACGAGTGGTCAGCAACTATGTGCGCCCTGCGCAAGAAGCCCAATGGAATAGTGAGCTTGCCAAGGCGAACCTCGCAGTAGCTATCTTAGATGTATTAAAAACACGGTAATTATGAGTGTATCTCCCTCCTCAGCGCTAACATGGGCATTTTCTCCTTGCCCCAATGACACTTACATTTTTTATGCGTATGCGCACCGTAAGCTGACCCAACTGCCCGTCATGGCGCAACCACACTTGTGTGACATTGCAGCGCTCAATGACTTTGCACGTCGTGGTACGTTTGATGTACTCAAGATTAGTGCAGCAGTATATCCAGAAGTGGCAACAGAATATCAGATTCTCGCTTCTGGAGGAGCTTTTGGAAAGAGGGTAGGTCCTATCCTCGTAGCGCGAAATAAAACAGACCTATTACTCAAAAAAGAGCCGTGGAAAGTTGCAATTCCAGGATTTTCAACGACTGCCAATCTCCTGCTCAATTATTTTCACCCTGAAATGAAACACGCTTCGGAGCGTCTCTTCTCGGAGATCGCGTCAGCAGTGGCAAACGGAGAATATGATGCAGGCGTGTTGATTCATGAGGGGCGTTTTACTTATCAGGAGTACGGTTTGGAGCTTCTAGAAGACTTCGGAGTGATGTGGCAACAAGAAAAGGAGCTCCCACTTCCACTCGGGCTCATCTGTGTACGCCGTACGCTACCATTGGCATTGCGGCAAGAGGTTTGCCAAGCAATAAAACGTAGCATAGATTATGCACGCGCACACACTGCCGAAGCATTGCAATATATGCGTCAGCATGCCCAAGAAATGGAGGACGGTGTGATAACAGAGCACGTCCGCCTCTATGTAAATGAGTTCTCAGAGGATCTGGGAGCTCGTGGGCGTAGTGCGCTTGCAGCTCTTCTACCAGACACGACGCTAGATATCTTGAGCTGCTAATTACCAGGGGGCGAGGCACATACTTTGTTGCCAACGCAATGTAAAGCGAACTCTCTATAATCTAAGTTCGTATATAATCGGTAGAACCGAATATTGAGATCC
>CAJPTS010000099.1 GCA_905373625.1 Bacteroidia bacterium | reverse complement strand
ATTCTATTCTCGGCGCACAAAACCCGATCAAATCGCCTGCAAATCCCCTACCAGCGCCAAAGTTTGATGATAGAATTGAGTATCGCGACGTTCATTTCTCTTATAATCAACGAGAGATCTTGCACGGCGTATCACTCTCCATAAAACGCGGTATGACGATTGCGCTTGTCGGGCAGTCGGGAGCCGGGAAAACAACGTTTGTAGATCTGCTACCACGTTTTTATGATGTAGATAGCGGACAAATTACCATAGATGGACATGATATTCGGGACTACAAGGTTGAAGACTTAAGAGAGCTTATGGGAAATGTCAACCAAGACCCAATACTCTTTAACGATACTATTTATAATAACATCACATTTGGGGTCGAAACGGCCACGATGGAAGACGTCATGCGTGCTGCTAAAATTGCGAATGCGCATGAATTCATAATGGAAGCGGAGGAGGGATATCAAACTCGAATCGGAGATCGCGGATCGCGTCTCTCGGGCGGTCAAAGACAACGACTCAGCATTGCACGAGCCATACTGAAAAATCCCCCCATCATGATTCTAGACGAAGCAACTTCGTCATTAGATACTGCCTCGGAACGCCTCGTACAAGAAGCCTTGGAGCACCTTATGGAGAATAGAACTTCCATTGTTATTGCACATCGCCTATCCACCATTAAGCGCGCAGATCTTATTTGTGTACTAGATGACGGACGTATTGTAGAGACAGGACGACACGACGAGTTACTTGTCAAGAACGGCGTCTATGCCAAACTTTACAATATGCAAGTCTGGTAAGCGCTTTACCGCTTTATGTGGTAACTTTGGCAAGAAGATTAGAGGTAGCGAGAGGAGAACGGTCATAAAACAATTGAGGAAGTGGAAAATTCGGATGACTTGTTTCGTTTTGTGGCGGCACTCAGAGCATATACTTCCTATGATTTGAGTGATTATTCCGATCGCTCTTTGCGTCGGAGACTATATAAAGTTCTCGATGACGAGAAAATTACCATTGAAGAGCTGCTTCAGCGTTTAGCACAAGAACCTGCTTATGGCGAACGAATTGTTGAAGCAATTACAGTAAATACAAGCGAGTTATTCCGAGATCCATCAGTTTGGTTATTACTCCGATCACGTATCTACCCCAAATATAAAACCCAAGCTTACCTAAATATCTGGCATGCGGGCTGTTCTATGGGGCAAGAAGTCTATTCAAACCTCATGTTACTGAATGAGCTCGGACTATATGATAAGGCGAGAGTCTATGCTAGCGATATAAACGCAAAGATTCTAGCTGCAGCGCAAAGAGGAGAATATCGTTATCGATTCAACCTCTCCTATTTGGATAATTTTGATCTAGTCATAAACACTAACCCCCTGAACTACGAGGAAAAACTCGCCATCCCCTACTCCAAATATCTCAAAATAGACGAAGCAAAAGATCTTATAAAAATACATGACGACCTCAGACAAAAGCCTATTTTTAGACGCAATGACCTCGTTAAGGGCGTAAATCCGTTTTTTGTCCGCTACGATATCATTTTTTGTCGCAACGTCCTGATATATTTCAATGCTGCGCTTCAGAACCGTCTTTTTGAAGTCTTTTATCGGAATTTATACCCAGGGGGGATTCTTGTCTTAGGTGTGCATGAGTCTATTATCGGCTCATGGGCTAATAAATTTGAGCGTTTGTCTCACGTGTATGTGCGTAAAGATTAAGCTGATGAAGGAAATATTTCTGCGCGTCAGAGACGCATTACAAAGTTTGTGGATTCGTATTCGGCTGCGTCTCCTAACCATCGGGACACTCGTCCTCTTCCTCGGGGTCTGTTTATATATCTATGAGCGCATGGTCTACCGAGAAGCCCATGAACAGCTAAGCAAGACATTAGAGAGTTTTGCAAGCAAGTTCTCGCAGACCCTAGAAATGCTACACTTAGACTTAAAAAGTCTAGACACCGTCCAACATGAACGACTGAGAGTCCTCTTTCGGGATCCCATGTACGGAGATACGGGGTATCCGTTTGTTGTACAAATGACGGGGCGTATTGATTTCCACTTCTTTAGAGACGGCGATCGACTGTCGCGAGAAGTATTAGAGCAAATGGCCTCGACGCCTAGCCGTCGAGGGAATATTGAGATTAATTTCGGTACAGGAGAAACACAAGTCTGCAAAATCGTATTTACATACGTACGAGATCTAGACTGTTTTCTTGCCATTGAGGTCTCCGATGCCGTCTTTGATGCTACCCTTAACGGGATCAAAATGTATAGTTGGATTCTATTCATCGTCGGTAGCTTGCTTGTCTGGCTGATGTGGAGTTTTTATACGCATCGCGAGGAGCGCTTTCATAAATTGTTGCAGACTGATCTTATGGCCTTAGCAGAAGGTTGTCTGCCTGCGCGCTTAGAATTGAAAGGAGAAAAGAGTATTACAGATATTGCCGAGGCTCTAAATCGGGTAATAGATGGACTGGCATATACGTCTGCCTTTGTGCGGCATCTTGCATCAAATGATCTGACGCAGGACTATAAACCACTGGGGCATAGAGATGAATTAGGGAACTCGCTCATAGAACTCAGAGCAGCTTTAAGAAAACAAGAAATAGAGGCTGCACACATTAAGGAAGAAGAACGCATCCGCAGTTGGAGTAATGAAGGCTTGGCAGAGTTTGCTAAATTGCTCCGCGAGAATAGTAGTGATATCGCGCAATTAGCTGATGTTATTCTCAAGCGAATTGTGAACTATCTAGATGCTTTGCAAGGAGCATTGTACATGACAGAAGAGCGGAAGACAGGTACCGTACTGCATTTAGTCTCGGCTTTTGCCTATAATCGGAAAAAATACTTAAAACAGGATCTTGCCTTAGGGGAAGGCTTAGTCGGTACTTGTGCGATCGAGAGAGAATTAGTACACATAGATGTCTTGCCACCCGAATATTGTGAGATTACATCTGGGATTGGTAATGTCCCACCCAAGGAGTTGTTACTTGTCCCATTGAAAACAGATGAGGCATTACTCGGGGTATTAGAGTTGGCTTCCTTAAAGGGGTTTGCTCCTTACATGGTAGCTTTTGCCCAGTTACTCTCAGTAAGTATTGCTCAGACATTACAACAAGTACAAACAAACCAACGCACTGCGGAGTTGTTAAGACAGTCACAAGAACAACGCGAAGCAATGCGTTCGCAAGAGGAAGAAATGCGGCAGAATTTGGAAGAAATGCAAGCTACCCAAGATGAAATGTCGCGAAGAACACAAGAGTTCGAAGTCCTTTCAAATGTTCTAGAGCAAGCCACATTCTATGCAGAATTCTCGGAGGACGGCGTCTTTTTACGCGGTAATAGGAAGTTTAATGACTATTTACTCCGTCTGGGGTTTGCTGATCTTACTACGCTGCGATTCCTAGATGTCGCAGAAGTGCGAACCTCTATAGAAGGCGAAAATGAACCATTGAAGACAATCTGGGAGTCTCTCTTACATGGCGTCGCCCTCTCAAGGATATTGTCCTTACGTACATCAGAAACAACGCTTCTCTATGCTGCGTTTACCTCTCTAGCGCAAGACGGAAGCAGTAGTATATATATGGTCGCACAAGATTTAATGCCTATTTTCCCTAAAGCCGAAAACGAATTCTCGCTGGATACGAAGCTATAAAAATGTTTACTTCGGAAGTACAAAGTCTCGGAATAAAGGAAATTAGAGCCGTTATTGCTTCGATTCGTAACGGCTATGGCGATGACTTCACGGACTTTAATCTAGGAGTCCTCAGCCGTCGAGTCGCTATGGCGATGAATCGCTTAAGCATGCGCGACCTAGATGTGCTCTGTCAGACGCTTGAAAGGGGGGATCGGATCTTTTATAAAAGATTACTGGCAGAATTAACGCCACCTACAACAGAACTTTTGCGCGATCCATCTTTTTGGTTGCACCTTCGAGAGGAGATAATTCCGCAGTTATTGCCACAGAATGACAGATTGAGAATATTACAAGCCGCTTATGGGACGGGCGAAGAATTATACTCTTTGCTTATCACGCTGGAAGAACTCAAACTGCGAGCACGCGTTGAAATCTGGTGTAGTTATCTAAGCGAAGATACGCTAGTGCAGGTAAAGAACTGTGCAATGCCGCTACGAAGACGAGAAATTGACGAGGCAAATTTCGAACGAATACAAGCCGCGAATTCGTATTCGCACTACGTTACAGAAACCCCCGAAGCAATGATATTTAACCCTGACTGGTTAAATGATGTTCATTTTTTTCGGTTAGCTCCCGAGTATAAATTGGGCGCAGATCCCAAATTCCATTTAATACTCTGTCGTAATCAGTTCCTCTACTTTAATTTGCAATTGGGTATGAGAAACATGCAGGTATTGTTTGATAAGTTATTAACAAGGGGAGTGCTCGTCTTAGGTACAAAGGAGAGCTTGGATAGTTATCAGAATGGTAGTACATTTACAGTACTTAACCAAGAGGAAAGTATATATAGAAAACGGGAGTAAACGGTGCGTTACAAAGTGGTAGTAATTGGTGGCTCGGCAGGAAGCTTTCAAGTGGTGGTGCGTATATTGCATGCATTACCAACCTCTTTTGCATTGCCTGTTATATTGTGTTTGCATCGACTCAAACATGTCAGATCGGGGTTTGACGAAGCCCTATCGCTCCGATCATCGATCCCCGTGCAAGAGCCTAATGATAAAGAGACCATTAGACCCGGCATCGCTTATCTCGCACCCGCAAACTACCACTTATATGTTGAACTTGGAAACCGCTTTTCGCTTTCTACAGAAGAAGTGGTTAACCATTCGCGTCCCTCGATCGATTTATCTTTTTTTTCCGTCGCGCGTGTATATCGCGAACACGCTTTGGGCATTATTCTCTCAGGAGCAAACAAAGATGGCGCGTTAGGGCTTCAACGTCTAAAGAAAATGGGCGGAACAGCTTTGGTGCAAGACCCAAAGGAGTGTGAGGTTCGGACTATGACAGAAGCTTCATTGCAACTTACGCCTGTAGATGCCGTCTTAACGACCGAGGGTATTATTAAATATTTGAATGACTTGAAATAGTTACAAATGCGTAAGAGTGAAGTGAATAGGTTGCGTAGCATCCGACAGTATCTGTTAATCGGACTCTCCTTTCTATTTAGTGGGGGCATAGCGTTGCTCGCTTTTGAACCAAGTCATGGTTTCACGCTGAGTTATGCGCTTATACTTATACTTGCGTTAGCATTGAATAGCTTGCTGATATATCAGATCCAAATAATATGGACCGAGATTAACAGGCGCGTACAAAGCGAGAAAATGATACAGTCATTAATGACGAAGAGAGAGGAACTTGAACGCGAATTGAAAATACTCTATACACAAAAGGAGCAAGAAAAAATAGATACAAGAAATATCGAACAACAAATAGAAGATCTGCTCGCTTCTACTAAAGGAGATAACCGTAGCACGTACATTGGATCCTATTTCCAGATCGTGGGAAAAGAATGGCAATTGATGCAGGGACTTTTTTTCCTAAAGAACAAAGACGACGTCTTCCAGCTTGCTGCTCGTTATGCTTACTTTAATACCCAAAAAGATCTAGAGTTCGTTAGCGGTGAAACCTTATTGGGACAAGTGGTAAAAGAACGTGAACCGCTTTACATCGACCACGTCGAGAGTGAAACGATAATTGTGGCGTCGGGTACCGGCAGCTCTAAACCATGTTCTATCTATATAATACCGCTGATATTACCAGACGAAAACTGCTGTTGTGGTGTATTTGAATTGGCTTTTGTAAAGGCGCTAAATGTGAAAGAGCGTGAAATGTTAATTCGCTTTACGGAGCGCATCGCGGCAGAATTTGAAAAGAAAGCCTAAATTAAGTTGGTTACAATGGGAGCAGACCTCAAGTTTTGGCGTTGGCATTTACGTCGCCGTGAAATCGGTGTTGCGGTTCTACTTTTTTGCTTAAGCTTTTTTCTTGTCATACTTAGTTGGATCCTCGCGGCTGATGCACTAAATGGAGAATTTGGTATGGCATCGTTATTCTCTCTACACCTGCATCAGCCAATTCTATTCCTGACAGACTTTTTCCCTATTTTTATCGGCTTTGGTTATCTCTTTATCCAGTCGCGCAACACCTTGCATATCATCGAGTTGGAAAAAGAAAACATGACCCAAAGTCAGAGTATAGAAGAAAAGGCTGATTTCGCGATGGCGATAGGCGATGGTAAGTATGATGCCACGCTAGCTCTGCAAGATGTTGAAAATGACCGTCTCGGACGATCATTGCTCCGTATGCGCGACAATCTGCTCGCTAATACCCAGAAAGAAAATGAACACTCTTGGGTGACGCGAGGAAAAGACGAAGTCGCCTATGTGCTCCGAATGTACACCAATCTCCAAGAGTTAGGATACGAAGTCTTGAAAAAGTTAGTGGCGTACATTAACGTGGTACAAGGAGGACTTTTTCTTTACGATGAGGAAAAAGAACGTCTGCACGGCTTAGCTACCTATGCATATAACCGAGAAAAATTAAATCATTTGGAATTTGCTCTCGGAGAAGGACTCGTGGGGCAATGTGCTTATGAACGCGGAATTATTCACAGAACAGAAATCCCAGAAAACTATTTCTCTATCACCTCGGGGATTTTAGGAGATGCACGCCCCAAAAGTATCCTACTTGTCCCCCTTATAACAGATGAGCGCTTGCAGGGAGTTATAGAATTCGCTTCTCTCAATGAGGACTTCAGTGAACGTGATATACACTTCCTCGAAGAAGTCGGAGAAACTGTAGCCCGTGTAATCTTCAATCTCCGAATTAGTCAGAAAACAGAAGCCTTATTACACGA
>CAJPTS010000098.1 GCA_905373625.1 Bacteroidia bacterium | reverse complement strand
CCAATATACTGACCTTGGCGGGGAGTACTAGCGCCGCAGGGTGTATGCAGGTTTACGTAGACATGGTACGTAACAACATGGTAGATGCCATTGTCTCAACAGGAGCTTCGATCGTAGATATGGACTTCTTTGAAGCGCTCGGCTTCAAACACTACCGCGGCACGCCGTTCGTAGATGATTCAGCTCTTCGTGCTCAGTACATTGACCGTATTTATGATACCTACATCGACGAGGAGGAATTACAGAATTGTGACGCTACGATAAAGAAGGTAGCTGACGGGCTAGAGCCTCGCCCCTATAGCTCGCGCGAATTTATCAAAGAAATGGGGCGTTACCTCACACAGCATTCGGTAAAGAAAGATAGCCTCATACAAGTATGCTACGAGCACAATGTGCCCATCTTCTGTCCCGCATTTAGCGATTCTAGTGCAGGCTTTGGGCTCGTACTGCACCAAGTGGCGAATCCAGATGCACATGTATCAATTGATTCGGTGCGCGATTTCCTAGAACTCACACAGATCAAGATTGCAGCCCAAACGAGTGGTTTGTTTATGGTTGGCGGTGGCGTGCCCAAAAACTTTGCACAAGATACGGTAGTCTGCGCCGAGGTCCTCGGACACGAAGTGCCAATGCATAAATACGCCGTACAAATTACCGTGGCAGACGTACGCGATGGCGCTTGTTCGTCTTCTACACTGAAGGAGGCCTCCTCGTGGGGTAAAGTAGATACTACTTTTGAACAAATGGTTTACGCCGAAGCTACGACTGTCGTTCCAATGATTGTAAGCTATGCTTACCACACGGGTCTGTGGAAGAACCGCAAGAAGTACGAGTGGTCAAAGCTTTTTGACAAGAAGTAAAGCGAGATGTTGCAGATTGATATTCTAACGGTGCTTCCCGAGCTGCTCGGGGGCACGTTAGAGTACTCAATTGTGGGGCGTGCGCGCGCCAAACAGCTTGTAGGAATTGGTGTACATAATCTGCGCGATTATACCCACGACAAGCGCCGCACTGTAGATGACTATGCCTACGGTCCTGACGCAGGCATGGTCTTAAAACCAGAGCCTATTTTTGAAGCCGTAGAGCATTTGGCTGAGAGCGGCGTATATGACGAGATTATCTATACTGCCCCCGATGGCGAACTACTTACGCAGGAACTCGCCACGGAGCTGAGTTTGAAAAAACGCCTCCTCATTCTTTGTGGGCATTACAAAGGGGTAGATCAGCGCGTGCGAGACAATCTGGTGACGCGCGAAGTGAGCATCGGAGACTACATACTGAGTGGTGGCGAATTGGCAGCTGCCGTAATCGTAGATACAGTTGTTCGTCTCTTACCAGGCGCATTGGGCGATGCAACTTCGGCGCTAAGCGATTCTTTTCAAGAAGGTTTGGTCGCCCCGCCCGCCTATACACGTCCCGAGAATTTTAGAGGCTGGCTAGTGCCCGAAATATTGCGGTCGGGCAATTTTCCCGCCATCGCAAAATGGCAGCACGAGGAATCCCTACGCCTGACCCGCTTACGCCGCCCAGAATTGCTAGAAGCTTATGAACGCCGTCTCTCTGCCTCGGGACAAGAGTGAGCGCTCGAATATAACGGTTTGAATACTATGGAAATACAAATTCTATTACTAGCCCTAATCCCCAGTGTCTTAGTACTCTTTGCGGGCTTATTATCGTACCAATACATGATCAAATCGCTCCTGCGTCGTGATGCCGTGCAGCAGAGCATAGAAACGCGCAAATTGACCCTTCCTGTGCGCCTACAAGCCTATGAAAGGCTAACCTTGCTGATGGAACGGATAAGCCCCGAAAGCCTACTACTACGCTGTATGACAGCAGACCTGACCACTAAGCAATACGAAGGAGTGCTCATCGCCAACATCCGAGAGGAGTGGGAGCATAATCTCTCCCAACAGATTTATGTCAGCTACGAGGTATGGCAACTGGTCTGCCAAGCAAAAGGAAATGTATCTAAGATGATAACCATGTGCGGCGAGAAGGTACACCCGCAGAGCCCCGCCATAGAATTATCTAACATGATACTAGCCATGCTACTAGAGATGACCTCGCATCCGACTGCAAAAGCTTTGTCTGCATTGCGAAGCGAAGCAGCACGTCTGATGTAAAAAGTGAGAACAGTATCAGTTAGAAGGCAACAATGTCTTCTCTTGTCGCCCCCCTACGAGGACAAGAGTGTTTCTAATCGGCCTTCACTTATTACATAGCTTAAGCTCTAATTAAATTAGTTGCCAAGCACGAATATTAAATACGTGCGCATATTTCTACTACTCCTCTTAGCTTTTTCTTGGCACTTTTGCACTGAATGATGAGATGCAGACAAATTTTCTTTCCTATCAGACTCCGTTAAATGATAACGACAGAAAATTTTCAACGTGTGCTGATCGAACTCGGATTTACAGAAAATCGGAAGGTATTTTCTAAGTCGTTTACGGCACTACAAGCAACGTTTCGTGTAGATTACGAAAAACAGGAATTGCTATATCCGAACGGGATAACTGTGCATGACCGAGACGTCTGCAACTTTAGGCAGCCCGAGAACTTTGTCGTGTTCGAATGTGTACATCGGCTTATCGAAAAAGGTTATCGCACAGAAAATATTGAATTAGCAAGGCTCAGCTCTGCTGGCGACGATGGTAAAAGAGGTAAAGCCAATATTTGCGTATACGATGCCAAGCACGAGCAGATACGCCTCATTATTGAATGCAAAGCGGCGGGACAAGAATATGCGAAGGCATTAAAACAACTCAAAGTAGATGGTGGACAACTATTCTTGTACTGGCAACAGGTACAAGGTACGCAGTGGATAGCCCTCTACACCTCTGATTGGAAAAACGGAGAGCTGACTTATAAAAACGACGCTATCTGTTGTTCAGACGACCTCAACTTCGTAAAGAAGGCGGAAAAAGCATCGTCTGTACGCCTCTACCGAGAAGCGACCACTGCCCCACAGTACTTTGAAGCTTGGACGGAAACCTATGTGCAGAATATTTGGCAAGGAGTGATTTTTGGAAATGAAGCTCACGCCTACCAAATCGGCATTCGTCGCTTGTGCAAAAGCGATTTGAAGGATTTTTCGCCAGAGGATAAAATTGTCAACCGCTTTGAGGAGATCCTACGCCACAACAATGTGAGCGATAAGGAAAATGCCTTTAATCGTCTCGTAGCACTCCTAATCTGTAAGTTGGAGGACGAAATAAAAAAGCAGGACGACGACGAAGTGGAATTTCAATACAGGCAGGGCACAGATACTTACGCGACCCTTCTAGACCGCCTACAACGATTACACTCGGAGGGGATGAAAGATTTCATGGGCGAGGAGATCTTTTACGTATCTGACGCCTATGCCGAACACTTCTTTGAAAACTACAGCCCATCGACACGCGGGCAAGCAGTTGCTGAGCTGAAGAACACCATTCGCACGCTCAAATTTTACTCGAACAATGATTTCGCTTTTAAAGATATACACAACGAGGAGCTCTACTTTCAGAATGGGAAGATTTTAGTGGAAGTGGTGCAACTGTTTGAGAAGTACCGAATCGTATATCCGTCGAAACACCAGTTTTTGGGCGATTTGTTTGAGCAACTTCTTAACAAAGGTTTTAAGCAGAACGAGGGGCAATTCTTTACCCCCACCCCTATTACGCGCTTTATTTGGGATAGCCTCCCGCTGACCGAGATCCCCAAAGTAATTGATTACGCCTGTGGTGCTGGACACTTCCTAACCGAGGCGGTGGAAAGTATAAACAGCAGGTTAGCAACGGATAAAAATAATCCGTGGATAGAAAAACACATCTTCGGGATAGAAAAAGATTATCGATTGGCGCGGGTGGCGAAGCTCTCGCTATTCATGAATGGTGCGGGGAGTGGCAATATTATTTTTGGCGACGGTCTAGATAATTTCCCAGAGAAGCAGATAGAAAACAATGCTTTCGATATTCTGGTTGCAAATCCACCCTACAGTGTATCGGCATTCAAATCGCACCTGAGATTGAAAAATAACTCCTTGGAACTACTATCACGAATCTCTAACGATGGTAGCGAGATTGAGACGCTTTTTGTGGAACGAATTGCACAACTTTTGAAACCACGAGGGATAGCGGCAGTCATATTGCCCGCTTCTATTTTAAGCAACGAGAACAACAGTTACGTGGGAGCACGCGAGCTCTTACTGAAAAATTTTATGCTTCGTGCCGTTGTACAGTTAGGGAGCCGAACATTTGGCACAACAGGTACTAACACCGTTGTCCTATTCTTAGAAAAATACCCAACTCCTCCTAAAATTCTGACACAAGAGGCTGATTGCTTCGACGCCATTATTCAATCCGTCATAAATGATACGGCGACGGAAAATACCCTCCTTCAGGCTTATCTTCAAAAAATAGATGTAAATCGTGAGCAATATCTTAGATTCGCCTCAGCGAGCGCTTCTCTGGCAGAACTCGGTCAATGCAACTACCTGAATATGTATCTTGAGGCGTTCTGGAAGCAAAACAAGAAAAGGTTTGACTGCAACAAAAAAAATACAACGGAGCAAGCAAAGACCTTGGAAGCGTTTTACAAATTTGCCAAACCATTAGAAGCTGAAAAGCTGTTCTATTTTTCCCTTACTCATCCACAAACTCCCCTCATTGTGACAGCCCCTACTAATAATGCCGAGCAAAAACGTTTTCTGGGATATGATTGGAGCAACCGTAAAGGCGCTGAGGGTATACATATCACACAATTGGGCGGTCTACTTTACGATGCGCAAGACCGTAATGCCTCGGGTACAATAGCCGCAGCCATTCGTAGCCGATTTTCATCTTCTACGGAGCCACCAATTAACGAGAAGGCATTGCCATTTTGCACTTATACTCGCCTCTGTGATATGCTGGACTTTACTCGAGTGAAATTCAACAAAACCTTAAAACTCAATCCTGAAAAGAGAATTGAGATTACTAGTAAATACCCGCTCGTTACATTAGAAACGCTACTCGAGTCTGTAAATGGGTACGTAACCAAAATTGGGAAAAAGGAAATAAAGCTGGAAGGAAAATACCCTGTTGTAACACAAGAAACGGAGGTGCTTATATCGGGTTATACAGACAATGAGAGAGTCATTACAGACCTGCCCTTAATTGTCTTTGGCGATCATAGTTGTACATTCAAATATTTGGATTTCCCTTTTGTACGTGGTACAGACGGTACACAATTACTGAAAAGTAATCGGGATAAAGTTATTACCAAGTATTTGTACTACGTATTGCAAACCATTCCAATAGTAAACTCGGGAAAATATGAGCGCCACTTTAAATACTTAAGAAGCAGTAAAATACCACTTCCGCCTCTAAAAGTACAGCGTCTCATAGTAGAGGAATGCGAAAAGATTGATGCAGCATACAGTAACAGCCGTATGAGCGTGGAAGCTTATAAAAAGAGAATTGCAGACGTCCTTGCAAATTTTGGCGTTATAACCCATTACATGGTGTGAGTTAAGAACCAAAATACACGGTGTATTCTGACTATCTACATGCGTTTTAGTGGATCTCAGGAATCGGGATCTCTAGCTTCTCATACACACCGTGCAAATCGGCAGGCGTAGTGGCCATTACTAAAATCTTGTCGTTTTCTAACAGTTGTGTTGCTCCGTTGGGCATAATAAACTGATCACCACGACTAATGAGCACGATCAGGACATCTGTTGGTAAATTCAACTCTATGAGCGTTTTTCCACTGGCAGGACACGCTTGGGGGAGTTCAATCTCCTGCAACAACGATCGGAAATTTTGTCGTTGTTCTAAGGCCAACGGATAGAAGGTCTTTTCCCCCATGGGTATCGCCAGATGCAAAAGGCGGGCTAATGCTGTGAGTGTAGTCCCTTGTAGTAGTACGGAGATCAATACGATAAAGTAAACTATGTTCAGAAACGCACGCGCAACCTCGCTGTTAACAGTCCCCGCGTCAAAAGCCAGTATCGGGTACAAAGCAAATACTAATGGAGCCGCGCCTTTCAAACCGCCCCAAATGACAAATATTTTGCTCCGCATTTGAATCCCTTTGAAAGGGAGCAACGAAATTAAGACCCCCATTGGGCGTGCTACTAAAATGAGCGCCCCCGCTAACAGTAGACCAGGCAACGTGTACTCAAATACGGAAGCAGGATTGATAATAATCCCCAACGAGACAAATATCAGAATCTGCATCACCCAAGCCAGACCGTCAAAGAACTTCATGGTACTCTGCTTGTGCATAAACGGTTTGTTGCCAAGCACTATCCCAAACAGATAGACGGCCAGAAGTCCGTTACCATACACAAGCTCGGTAAATGCGTAAGTAAACAACGCTATAGAGAGTATCAGAACTGAAAAAAGCCCTTCGTATTGGAGTATTACTCTATTTACCAACTTGAGTGTGAGCCAACCAAGTAAAAGCCCTGCACTCGCCCCGATGAGCAACTGTAGAACCAAATGAAGGGTTATTATACCTGGCGACGCCTGCTCTCCCATTAACCATGCAATAGAGACCGTGGTAAGTAACAACGCCATGGGGTCATTACTGCCCGACTCAAATTCGAGCATGGGGCGCAAGCGGTATTTTAGTTCCATATTCTTCGAGCGTAATACCGAGAATACGGCAGCCGCATCGGTAGAGCTGACGATAGACCCCATAAGGAAGGCTTGCGCGGGCGTTATAGGCAAAAGAAAATACGCAGCAACGGCGGTAACAGCGGCGGTTATCAGTACTCCGAAGGTGGCCAAGGAGACACTGCGCCAAATGACAGGACGTACGGCTACGATATTAGTGTCTAGTCCTCCTGAAAAAAGAATTAGCGAAAGAGCCACTATGCCCATCTGACGCAACCACGAGAGGTCGTCCAGACGGAAAATATCAAACATATTAGGTC
>CAJPTS010000097.1 GCA_905373625.1 Bacteroidia bacterium | reverse complement strand
ATATATAAGTTCTCAGGATCTGTTATTTGTCCTCCCACCCAGAACGGATCAGTCTTAATGCTTAGCGACTGCTTATTGTCAGACACATCTCCGTCGCGCGCCAGCTCTGCTGTTACGTCAAGATACATGGGAGCCGTAACATCTATTTCATCTCCTGGTATCACAAACGAAGTTTCTGTTTTTGCTGCAAGCAGAGGTATTAAAACCTGCTCACGCTTCTCGCCCTTCGCAAGGTAAAGCATTACGTCACGGAAAGGCGTAGGCGCGAGATTCTCTACCACCACTTGTAATTTTTTATGGTTTGCATCTGCTCCTGCAATGTCTGTAAGACTCTTCAGCCTCCACTGATTCGCAATCGGGATCTCGCGCACTTCAGCCACCCAACCTGCACCAGGTCGGCTATTATTTCCTACCATATAGAAAGTAACTCCCCCATTTTCGGCTTCAGAGACAAAGGTTCGAGGCGCACTATTTTTGCCCAAGATCGTTGTCTTCGCATCTTTTTTCTGTACACGTAAATCTGTTGGAACGTTGCCCGTGTAAACATAAAGGGTGTCCTGCAGCGCCAAATCATGTTCTTGGAAGGTTACTTGTATAACATTTTTGGGGGCGCGCGGGAGTAATTGCAGCACAGCTAGCTCGTCCTTATTATAGTTTTCCAGCAGACCGCGTCCATCGGTAAAGGTTGCCAAGCCATCCTCCAAGACAATGCTCTTATAGGGCACATCGGGGTAGTACTGTCCATTCCACTGCGTCCAAGTAACTTCGGGCATAGTGATGATATTACCCATACTATACACCTCAAAAGACCCCGTATTATTCGTAGCATCGGCATCATTGGCGACATCTAGACGAACACGAACTCTGTATTTATGGGGTGTCTGAGAAGTAAAATCATGCATGTATTCTATTACACGATCCTCATAGGGCGCCATCTTATCGATGATGCCCGAATGCACTACGGCGTCATCTACCGTGATGGAATAAGAGACCTCTCTCTGTTCTACGCCCGAATTGTTATGCACCATGAAGTTTACCACTTCAGATGCCATGTGGCTTTTTGCCTTGATAGCGGGGTAGTTGGCCCACGTAAGACTCACATCGTTCTTAGCCTCGGTCTCTTGTAGCTGATAGTAGAAGATTACGCCCGCATCATTGATGTTACAAAGAGCAAACTCTACTGTAAAGCGAATTTTTTGCCCCGCAAACTGCGAGAAATCCCACGCATGTAGGTGCGTAGTCCCGTCACCATCGATCTTCTTTCGTCCTTGCACATCTGCGAGTTCCTCGCCGTTAACCAATAGGCGCATACACGCATCGCCTACCTCAGCCTGCTTACTCATGTAAGCATTGAGCAAGAACTGTAACTTAGTGCCTTCTGTAATCTCTGTCAAGTCGAGTTCACAAACTTCTAAACCTCCTACATGGTCGCGCTTCTCAAATGGGTTCGCCCAATCATCCGCAGCTCTATCACCTTGCCATACAAACATTTGAGAACCGAAAGGTAACCCCTGACGGAGCGGTGTACTCTGTTGCGAATGCTTGAGATATTGCCCCTTATATACTGTACCATTTCGATAGTTCCACATCACGAAGGTTTCGCGATACGGGAGATCCGTCGCTTTCACTACGCTAGCCACGGCTTGTCGTGCCAGCACTCCCACACTACGATGTCCAGCAATGTTCGTGGCACTGAGGGCACGCACTGCATAAATATTCCGTCCTTCGGTCACTTCATTCTGCGGGATCAGATACTCTGTCGTAGGCGCTTCTACTTCCGCAATACGTTCATAGTCTTCTTTTGCCAAATTAGCGCGCAGAATCTCATATTTGGCGGCATTAGGTGCAGCATCCCAAGTTAGCTTCCAGCCCTCAGCCGAGCAAGCCACGTCGGTAAGCTTTACATTCTGCACTTGCGGCATGATGGCAAACTGCCCACTGGTAACTACGCTTCCGTGAGCATCTGTAGCACGTACTAGCGCTGTAGTGCAAGGAGCCAGATCTGTAGGTAAAGTAAAACGATCGCACGCTTTCACGTTTCCCAACTCTACGAACTGCTTCCCGCCATCCGAGGAGAACTCAATACGGATCGGTGCTATCATATTCTCGGTTCGGAAATATACACTCTCACTAGGCGAATAGATATCTCCTGCCAAAGGCGACATTATGGAGGGCGTCCCGTAGTCAAAATACCATACTAAGGCATAGGGCTGCTTATCTTCTTGCTTAACTTGTCCGCCGACGTTAATGGTATAAGCCCCTGCAACAGGATTAAAGACAACCACTTGTTCAATATTATCTACGGCATTCGCCTTGGTTGCGACGGCACTCTTATTCGGGTCGTTGAGATCTAGTGTGTAGGGGAAATAGGTATTTGAACCGCTCACTACCGTGAGATCAAGGTTGTTTACAATAGGCGTCTCCCCCTTCTTAAAGGTAGCTGCCGAGACGGGGTCGTTCCAACAGAGCATAACGCGGAGCTGTTTCACTCCCTCTGGCACCTGTATCGTCTGCGTTTTGGCGGTCGCACCTTTTTCCAATTCATCTAAATGATACCACTGCTTTTCCATGACCGATACAGCCGCTTCAGCATTGAGTATACCAAAACCGAACTTAAAGTCAGGACCTGGGTTACCCGCGTCGTCCGCCGTATTAGCAATTAGAGCTTTCAAGAAGTAACTGTAAGGTACTGCGCCCCCGTGCAATTGCATCCAACGCTGTGTTAGGAGCGCCAAATGCCCCGTGACCATGGGACAGGACATGGAAGTACCATTCATCGGTTTATAATTCTGTTCATCCAGTGTAGAGTAGACAGCTTCGCCACGCGCACTGATGATGGGGAAAATACGTCCGTCTAACAGCGGACCGAAACTAGAAAAGTCGGTCATTGCTCCAAACTGGTTAACCGCCGCCACCGAGATGATATTCTTGTTATAGTTCGTGGCGTGCGAGAAAGGCTTCCGACACCCACCCTGATCATTACCGCAAGAGTATACATGCGTCATCTCTGGTACGTAATACGCTAACACGTCCAGATCCTGATTCCCGAGAGTAGTATAGCTAAAGAGGTGCTCCAGATTACAGAAGTTCATAAATCTTATGCCGTAGGAGTTAGATGTGAGCGATATGTGCTCCGCAAAGTAGAGCTCCTGCATTTCTTGCTCTTCTGGCTTTCTATTAGACTGGCGATTAAAATTACTCGTCCAGATCTCCGCTTCAGGTGCAACACCTCGTCCGCGCTCGTCCAACAAACCATTCCCAATAATCGTCCCCGTGGTATGCATCCCATGCGCACCTGTAGAGGCTACACTGACCTCGAACTCGAGACGATGAATACGATTGCCATAGTCCACGTGGTCTCCCGCATTACCATCCCAGATACCAATGCGTACGCCTTTTCCTGTAAGTCCTCGACCGCCCAGCGAAACGGGTTGGCGTAGTATAGCTCCGCCACTCAAGCGCACTCCTTCGCGATTAAACAGTTCCTTCGGCGGCTTTGCCCAACGAATCTGTACAATACCTTCGCATTCTGCTAGTGCAAGCGCTTGCGCGTGAGTTGCCGAAACCTCAACCGTGCGGAAGAAATCTGAAGGATGCCTGTACGGGATCGCCTTTACGTCAAGAATCGACTTAATTTGCGACCACTCAACACTCCTAAACCACGAAAGAATTAACTTCAATTGTTCGCCCTCTACTGCCCACTCGGGAGGCGTATTCGATAAAATTCCTTGTGCCAGTTTCCACTCGCCGCGGATGGGGGCTACGGCACGTATGCCAGTTCCCGCAAAATCGCTTGGAACACTTCCAGCGTTCACCTCAGCATAGTAGGCATTGCTACCCAAATAATCATGCAGACGGACGCCCTTTGCGGCAAGCTCAGTAGCAGGAATGGCGTCCGAATCAAACTGAACCAAAACATTAAGCTTATTGCCTAACGGATTACCTAGATCTAGGCTCGAGGTCGTGCGTGTACGTACGGATGGAGTAACATTCGCTTCTAGGTAGACCTCGCTGTCTCCGAAACGAATAGGCTCTTGTGCCATAAGATGTAACGTTGTACACAGGAATAATAAAAACAGACTTTGTCGCATTCGTACTGAATATATTTTTAGAAAAATTTCTTTTTACCCACTTTTCGAACTGTAAAATTAGCAATTGCGCGAAATGCGGCATTGGAAGTTTTTATAGGGATGAAAAAACAATGCGCGCGTTCGCATATGAGAGACGAGAAGCCGCAATATACACGTTGCTTAACTTTTTACTCTTAACCGACAAGGCGTACTTCGTATCTTGAACCTCGCACTTATTTTTAGTTTACTTCGTGCCTACTTTTAACTGTAACTTTGCGCAGTTATTTGGAATATGCGCGATACTATTCTACCCGTACAAACTAACCACGTACTGAGACTTTCGGGGACGGAACGCGCCGTTTTACAAGATTCTGTACGAGACTCAGTATTCCCCTATTCGGGCATAGACGCCGAAGCGATGTCAGAATGGCTCATAATGCCTCAGCAGACACTCCGCCTAACTGATTCGGGTTACGTTGACCAATTACGGCAGACAGCATCGCATAAAAGCAATGAGGCTTTTTATCCGCCCCTGCCCGCACGCACGTGGATTGAAAAACAATACCATACTGTCCCCATAATTGACGAGTGGGCCGCACATGCCAGTATGCGTTCTATTTCCTTTGCCGTACTGCTGCTCGTTTTACTACTAAGCGTTTTTCTTCGTTTCCGGTTCTGGAGGTACTATACCGAATACGCCAAATTGCTTTTTCACCCGCGCTCGGTTCAACGTGTAAGCGAAGTAGATGGACCCCACATCAGGCAATTCCACTTCTTTATAGATTTTACCAACATCATTTCGCTCACATTACTCTTCTGGAATGCTATGCGACTCCCGCTCGTGCAGCCGCTACTGGGTCTCCAAGCCACTACCTTGCCCCTCGTCATAACCTTTGCCATACTGCTTCTCTATTATTTTTTACGCTTTGTGATATTACATGTATCGAGCTACCTAATAAAACAAAACTACGCGGCGCAGCTCATCTGGCAACAGTTCTTTTTCATTCATCGGATTCTTTGGCCCTACTATTTACTCATTGCCCTACTCTCTTTTTTGAATGTGAGCGTCTTGGCCGACATTGTTCTATACGGAGGTCTTTTACTTGTTTTTGCGGCGAGCATTTATGCGCAAGTACGCGTCCTCTTAACCTTCATTTGCTTTCATTACAACCTATTCTACTACTTTTTGTACCTTTGCGTGCTAGGAATTGCTCCGTGGCTAGGCTTGGTTCGCTGGTTACGATTAGTCTAACATACCGTATTGTTGAGACAAATGGCTAAAAAAATGGCAGAAGATGCACCGCGCATCAATCGGATTCTGGTCTCGCAACCCAGACCGCCGATCCCGAACTCACCTTTTGAAGTCCTCGCCAAGAAGGCAGGCGTAGAGATTGTCTTTGAACCTTTTATTCACGTTGAGGAGGTGTCTGCAAACGATTTTAGAAAGCAACGCATCGACCTCGCAAAGTTCCCATCGGTTATTTTTACGGGACGAAAGGCTATCGAGCACTACTTCCGAATCTCAGAAGCCGTGCGCTTCAAAGTGCCTGATGAGATGCGCTATTTTTGCACATCAGAGGCTGTAGCTTTATACCTACAGAAGCATATCACCTACAGAAAAAGAAAAATATTCTTCCCAGAAGACGGTACGCTCGAGGCGCTAATCAAACAGATGGAACGGTACAAAGATGAGAAATTCCTTCTGCCGCTCTCTGACGTACATACGCCCGAGATACCACGGGAGCTTAAGAAGGCGGGGATTAAATTCTCTAAGACCATACTGTATCGGACGGTATCGAGCGATTTGCAACACGTAGATATCAATAGCTTCGATATGCTGGTCTTTTATAGTCCACAGGGGGTGAAGTCACTGATGGCAAACTTCCCAGAGTTTAAGCAGGGCAGTGTTTGCATTGCTGCTTTTGGTAAGAATACACACCGCGCTGTAAAAGCCGAAGGCTTAAAACTCGAAGTACCAGCCCCCACCACCACGTTCAAAAGTATGACAGAAGCATTGGATGACTTCCTTACGAAACGCAATCACCTCGAATAAGGTGAGATGAGGGTAGAAGAAAAAGAAAGAGAATCTGTCACGGAGGCTACCAAAAAGGTAGCCTCTTTCGCATTTCCCGCTTCAGAACGCCTCCACTTAGAACGAGAAATCAGTGCACTTTTTAAGCATGGGAAGCGGGCATTTGTATTCCCCTACCGTGCCACATATTCGCTACTACCCGCCAAGGAGGGCAGTGCCCCCATACTGATGATGGCAATCGTACCCAAACGAGTATGCAAGCATGCCGTAGACCGCAATCGGAATAAACGGCGTATTCGTGAGGCTTTTCGTTTGCAAGCCAACCCTCTACGCGAGCTCCTGAAAGCAAAAGGATTACAACTACATTTAGCGTTTCTGCTGGTCTCTAACGAGGAGATCGAATGGCAACGCGGACACGCCGCCGTGGCGAAACTCTTAACCAAAATTTCACACTGTGTTGAAAAAGAATAACGTAAGCCGACTCCTATCTTATGTACGGCGAGGCTTAGTCTTTCTGCTGGTCTTCCCCATTCGCTTGTACCAGCTTTTTATTTCACCCTTGTTACCGCCTTCGTGTCGTTTTACGCCCTCTTGTTCCGTTTACTGCGTAGAAGCCATAAAGAAACACGGTCCCATTTATGGTCTGGCGCTCTGCATATGGCGTCTCCTGCGCTGCAATCCGTGGGGAGGGCACGGCGAAGACCCAGTACCATAAATGAGATTTCAGGTACAAGGTTCAAGGTACGAAGTACACGCAAAGCGAATATTATTAGGGTTTTACTTTGAACTTGGGACTTCGTACCTTGTACCTCATAAATGAGATTTCAGGTACAAGGTTCAAAGTACGAAGTACACGCAAAGCGAATATTATTAGGGTTTTACTTTGAACTTGGGACT
>CAJPTS010000096.1 GCA_905373625.1 Bacteroidia bacterium | reverse complement strand
GCGTCTACATAAGCGCGAAGGATGTTATCTAATTCGCCGTGCGTGTGGTTGTCTTCGCCATATTCAAGCCCTTTGTAAGCTTCTTCGGGTACTACTCCGTATTTTTTCAAAACTTGCAGTACATCGCCAAAAGAACCGCCGCCAGCAAATTCCATCGTACCGTGGTAACGTACATAAGCTTCTGCCTTGTCGTGATAGTTATGATACACTACGAACATCTCAGAGAGGTCATATTCGCCCTTGTTCATACGTAAGAGTTCCGCTTCAAAGAATCCGAGTGCGGAGAAACTCCAGCAAGTACCAGAGCGGTGTTGATCTTTAACCGAGGTCTGAGGTACTGTAACCACGTCAGTGAACTGAAAGCCCGTGCTGTCCTTTTTTTCTTCCTGTGCCGTCGCATACGAAAACGTTAATGCGAAGACCGCTGCCAGCGTTAATGCTGCAAATCTTTTCATAGTATTCAGAATTTTGTTATTAGGCGGAGCTCTAACTCCTAAATTATTGCACTGTTAAGCGCGGAGCGCGCGTTTCTATAAGCTAAGTCCTTGTTCCGTAGCATAGTTCTGTGCGCGTAACAAGTCCTCAGGTGTGTCTACCGAGATGGCTTCGTCTGGAACAGTTACTGTTTGAATAGCAAGCCCATGATAAAGCCACCCCAGCTGCTCTAGTCCTTCGCATTGTTCCAAAAGGGAATAAGATAGTTGTCCTAAGCGCGTTCTGAGCATTTCAGCACGGAAGGCGTAGACTCCAATATGCTTAAGGTAGGGATAGTTCACCGCATTACGCTCGTACGGTATCATGCTGCGGCTAAAATATAATGCTCGTCCCGTCTGCCCGATTACCACCTTAGGCCAGTTCGGATTACTCACCTCCTCCTCGGCGTTGAAGGGGCGTACCAACGTAGCAATATCAATGGTAGTATCTGCAAATGTATCAACTAGCTTGCGGAGATGTGCGCCGTTTACAAACGGTTCGTCGCCTTGTACATTTACCACGACGTCTATGTGCTCGTCCGTTGCCTGCTCTATCTTTTGCAAAGCTTCGATACAACGACTTGTTCCACTCGTATGCTCACTGCTTGTGAGTACCACCTCGCCCCCAAACTGTTTTACAGCGTTGAAAATGCGCTCGTCATCCGTCGCCACCACTGCTCTGCCGAGAGCCGTAGAGGTACGACGCCACACCCATTCGATCATCGGATGCCCTGCAATGAGAGCCAAAGGCTTCCCCTCCAGCCGACTAGAAGAATACCGAGCAGGAATTATTGCAAGGCTTTTCATCTTTTCGCTATACAAAAAGTGGCGACACGCCTTAGTGCACCGCCACCTACAAAAACAATTACTTCAACTGCTTTGCTAATTGCTGTAGCATGTCTCGCGTCATGGAGTCCATATCCCATTTGGGGTTCCAACCCCATTCCTCACGTGCACAGCTGTCATCAAGAGAATTCGGCCACGAGCGCGCGATCGATTCGCGTACAGGATCTATTTGGTAGCGCATCTTGAAGTTCGGCACCTCTTTCTGGATAGCAGCGTAGATGTGCTCTGGTGCGAAGCTCATAGCAGCAACATTAAAGCTGTTCCGATGCTTTAGTTTGGAGGGATCGGCTTCCATGAGCTGCACGATAGCATCCAGCGCATCGGGCATATACATCATATCCATGTAGACGCCTTGAGGTATGGGGCAGACGAACTCCTCGCCCTTCACGGCAGCATAGTAAATCTCTACCGCATAGTCTGTTGTACCACCACCTGGGAGCGTAACATAGCTGATTATACCTGGGAAACGCACACTGCGAGTATCTACGCCAAAGCGTGTATGGTAGTAGTCGCTCAGCAATTCGCCCGAGACTTTACAAACGCCGTACATGGTATTGGGGCGCATGATAGTATCTTGGGGCGTTTTATCTTTTGGCGTATCATTACCAAATGCCCCGATGGAACTCGGCGTAAATACAGCACATCCGAGCTCTTTTGCCACGTTGAGGGTATTAAGCAATGCCCCCATGTTGAGTTGCCATGCAAATTCGGGACGTTGCTCGCCGAGAGCCGATAGTAGAGCCACAAGGTTAAAAATCGTATCTACTTTATATTTCTTTGCGAGCTCTGCAATGGCAGTAGCCTGCGTGGCATCGAGATTCTCGAACGGGCCAGCGGCTGCGAGTGCAGGACTCGCCTTCAGGTCTGTCGCTATAACATTGTCATTGCCGTAAACTTTGCGCAAATGTGGCACGAGTTCCGACCCGATCTGTCCTCCTGCTCCTAGTACCAAGATCCGTTTCATCGTCTTCTTATTTTTTCTTTACAAGAATTACTCTCGCGCAAAGATACAAATTCGGTATTACGCGGGCAGCTTGTCTTTTAAGCGAAGTAAGGGCTACAAGATCTCGTTCACCTTGTTCACCATGCTCAAGGCTAACTCATCTGCTTGTTCTTGTGTACCCGCCTCGGTGTATACGCGAATAATTGGCTCAGTATTCGAGCGGCGCAGGTGAATCCATCCCCCGCGCATATCGATACGTACCCCGTCTTCGGTATTGAGGCGCTCTGTGGCAAAGAGCTGTTTGACCTTTTCGAGCACCGTATCTGGGTTTACAGCCGACGAGAGACTAATCTTATTCTTGGACATATAGTAAACAGGATACTGCTTCTTTAGCTCCGTGCACGTTTTACCGCTCTTGGCCAGATAGGTCAGAAAGAGAGCTATGCCTACCAATGCGTCGCGCCCATAGTGGAGATCGGGCAGAATAACACCCCCATTCCCCTCACCGCCGATTACAGCCTGTACGTCGCGCATTTTACTAACAACATTTACCTCACCTACGGCTGATGTGTAGTGACTACCACCGCGCAATACGGTAATGTCTCGCAGCGCAGAAGTACTTGACAGATTAGAAACGGTTGCCCCAGGCTTTTGAGTCAAAATATAATCGGCAACCGCAACAAGTGTATACTCTTCGCCAAACATAGCCCCATCTTCGCAGACAATAGCTAACCGATCTACGTCAGGATCTACAGCAAAGCCGACCGTAGCCTTCTCTTGTACAATGAGCTCACTAAGTCCTTGGAGATTAGCGGGGAGGGGCTCGGGATTATGTGCAAAATCGCCCGTGGGTTCCATATTGATCCCCACTGTTTGTTCTACTCCTAGCGCACGTAACAAATAGGGTACAGCAATGCCCCCGACCGAATTAACAGGATCTAGAGCCACCTTGAAATGTGCAGCACGAATAGCCTCGGTATCTACATAAGGGAGTGCAAGGATCGCCGCCACGTGGCTTTCAAGAGCTCCCGCACATTCTGTATAATGCCCCAGTTCTTCTACCGAGGGGAAGAGATAGTCAGCCGCCTCCGCCGTCTTGAGGATGGCTTGCCCATCTGCGCTGGAAACAAATTCGCCGCGTTCGTTGAGCAGTTTCAGTGCATTCCAATCGCGGGGGTTATGACTGGCCGTGATAACAATCCCTCCGTGCGACTTATTTTCGAGCACCGCCATCTCTACTGTCGGAGTGGTGGCTAAGCCGATATCGAGGACATCGATGCCACATCCCAAGAGTGCACCCACTACGATACGATTTACCATGTCGCCCGATAGGCGCGCATCGCGCCCGATGACAACCTTTACTTCTGATAAACCACACCGTCCGCGTAGCCAAAAGGCGTATGCACAGGCAAAACGTGTGATACTTAATGGATTAAGACCGTCTGTAGAGCGCCCGCCGATGGTGCCCCGTATGCCCGAGATCGAAGCTATTAGTGCCATTCTCTCTTCCTCCAATTTTCCATGTGCAAAGTTATTAGCTTATTCTAATTGTACACAGTGCGTAACTTTGTGAAAGTAGTAATAACAGAACAGCCATGCGACGAGAACTTGCCCGCGAGCATCCTACAGAATTTCTTTCAGCGTTCCGTTGTCTCTATTCGTTACAGGTTCGTTTCTCGGATCTTGATCGGCTCGGACACGTAAATAACTCGGTGCACCAACAGTTCTTTGACCTAGGACGCTTACATTATTTCGAAGATCTCCTCTCGCCTCGCCCCAATTGGGATGCTGCCATTGTCATTATTGCTCACCTATCTATAGACTTTTTGCAGCCCATTTTCTTAGAATCTCGCGTCGCTGTTTTTACGCGCGTCTTGCCCGATATTGGCGAGAAGTCTTTCATCATGGAACAAGCCATTGCAACACCCGACCGTACGCAAATTCATACTATTGCGGAGTCGGTAATGGTGGGCTACCATGCACGTGAATTACATTCCATCCCTCTACTGCCGAGTTGGGTTGAACAAATAAAACGTTACGAACAAAAATAAGAATGCTGCCTACCTGTACATTATGCATGGAAATGAAAGCGACGGTATCGCCTAAAACTTTTGTTTAGGAGGATACAAAATCTTACGACTAAAAACACAATGCGAATTAGTATAACACTACTCGTTTTATGTCTTTTCACGGGCTGGAGCTTTGCTCAATGTGATACAGACGATGTACATCTGCGCTTCCAACTCCGCAGCGAGGGATATTTTTACAATGCCGAATTTAGTCACCCCGTAAAACCAGGCTATACGTTACCCGGCATCAGTGTTAAACCGAGTGCAACATTAGAACTCGGGAGTAAATTAGAATTCACGGCGGGCTACTTTACCACCTATATGCAGGGTAAGGCAAAGGACGGTCTCTACCTCTCGCGCCCTCTTTTTACCATTGCCGCTCATCTTTTCGGCGATAGTGGGCTATACTGCGCCTTGGGTACTCTGCCTGTAGTGCACCCATTGCCCGAATTTGTATACTCGATGCAGTACGCATGGCTTCACAATCCCGAGGCGGGCGCTCAAATCTGTTACGATTCCCGTTGGTTTCGTTTGCAGACTTGGATTGACTGGGATCGCTTTATATGGAAAGATGCCAATGACGAAGAACGTTTCCTTTTTGGTGCTCAGCTACATGCGCTTCCCAACCCCGATAATCGTATTACTTACAATGCATTTTTCTTGGCACGACACCACGGTGGTCAGATAGATACTTCGCATCTGCCTGTGGTTACCTCCTCCAATTTAGGACTGGAGCTGGGGTATTCTTATTTTCTCGGCGTAGCACACTCTTTAGGGGCGCGCATTGCCGCAGTTGCTAGCCATGACGGACACAAACCCACCCCACTGTCACAGCGCAATGGTTGGGCTATACGCCCTGAAATTTGGTGGACGGTAATGCAAAAAGAGAAGTACAAAGTGCGTATTGCTGCAAGCTATTTTTATGGGCACAATTTCATTAGTCTGCGTGGCGAGGAACTCTACCGTTCGTACAGCATGTGGTCTGACGGATATGTGCAATCACAGCGCCAAATAGCCCATGGTTCTTTCCTTTTTGAAGAACGACTTTGGGAATACGCCTCGTTCCAATTCGGCGCAAACGGATATTATGACCTAGACCTCCGTCGTATAGATTATGATTTTTACCTTCGCCTGAAACTAGACCTAGGATGGGGATGGTAACACATACTACAACAAGCCGTGGCGTAAACGGAAACACGCTTAAAGAAGCGGGCAGTCTTTTCCCACCACCCATGCAACCACTTTTTACATTCATAGATCTGTTTGCTGGTATAGGCGGTTTTCGTTTGGCATTACAGCGGTTAGGGGGTAAATGTGTCTTCTCAAGCGAATGGGACAAGTATGCCCAACAGACTTACTACGCGAATTACGGCGAATTGCCTTTAGGCGATATTCGTTTGGAGGCAACGAAGGCGGCAATCCCGCACGACTTTGACCTCCTCTGTGCAGGTTTCCCGTGTCAGCCATTTTCGCTGGCGGGCGTATCTAAGAAATTGAGCCTCGGACGCGAAACGGGTTTTCTAGACAAAACACAAGGAACACTATTCTTTGAGGTTGCAGACATCTTGGCTCGCCACCGTCCTAAAGCCTTTTTCTTGGAAAATGTAAAAAACCTCCTGTCGCATGATAAAGGGAGAACCTTTGAAACCATTACACAGACGCTACTTGCATTGAATTACAGCTTATATTTCCGAGTGTTTGATGCGAGAGATTTCGTTCCTCAGCACCGAGAGCGAGTCTTCATGGTAGGCTTTAACAACGAATATTACGGCTCTAAACAGCACTATACTTTCCCATCCCCCGAGCAGCAGACGTGTAGACTGAGTTCTATCTTAGAGTCTGAGGTAGAGCCAGTGTATACACTCTCGGATAAGTTGTGGGCATATTTGCAGGCTTACGAGGCGAAACACCGCGCTAAGGGAAATGGTTTTGGTTATGGTTTGGTAGACGTGCGAGGGATTGCGCGTACGCTGAGTGCCCGATATCACAAGGACGGATCAGAGATCCTGATCCCGCAAGAAGGGCAAAATCCCAGACGTCTAACCCCGAGAGAGTGCGCACGGCTCATGGGCTACCCAGACGCGTTTATACTGTCTGCCGTGAGTCGGACTCAAGCTTACAGGCAGATGGGTAACTCCGTAGTAGTACCGCTTATTGAGTTTGTCGGAAAAAGTGTAGTGACCTATATGCTAAGCCGATGAGGAGTGCGATAATTGCAGAAGTCGTGCAAGTCGTAGAACACGGCAAAAAAAACTTTTTCCGCTATATTACAGCAAACGATGTAGGAACTACTGGCAGCCACCAATCAGGTTTTAAAAAGGGATCTCGAAGATGCAATTATCTGAAATGACAAATGCAGGCGTAACCCTAGTTGTTCCTAATAGTCACATTTGTACTTTTGATAGAAGTTATCGTTCCAAAATTCTTACGCTTTCCAATTTTATTGAACTATTACATAATACATAATGTACGAAAAATGAAAAATCCAATTATTAAGACGAGAAACGAAATAAAGGGTTTGCGCAACTCTTAACTCTTCTTTTTTCTATAAAACGCTTTGATTTATAACGATTTCTGGGCGTTACGATGGGCGAGACATGCCTCATTTCTACGAAGACGCTGATAAAACGCAATGCGATTATTTGCGATGTTTCACTACAGCAGAGCGTTGCGGGCAACATTTTAGGTACGAAGTACGAGGTACAAAGTACAAAGTAAACTCCCTTCTTTAGAAAAAGAAGTACGAGGTAA